>PXDW01000032.1 GCA_003564925.1 Candidatus Woesearchaeota archaeon
TATTGTTTCTAATAAGCCCAAAAGTTTATTTTCAGAATAACTTTCTGTGAAATAATAAAATATCTTATCTTCTGGTGTGTGAGGAAAAATACTGGGCAACATTAATACAGTAAAAGAGTAATCAGCATCTGGCAATTCCTCTATTGTTTTAATTAACCCATTATAGTTAGGTTTAATTAAAAAGTCGTCTCTTTTTTCATTTATATCAATATTTATATCCTCGCTGTTTACCATAACAATCTTTTCTAGATTAGATTTGTTCTCAAGGAATTGATAATAATTAACTAATTGTTTGTTCATTCTATCAACATAATCCCCATCTAAATGCCTTACTAAAGTACTTATTAGAACAGCGTTAAACTTCGCCATATGTTCTGGTGTGTCTTTTGGGTCTAAAGGATTGCTTGAGCTTCTATGAACTGTTTGTCCTTGTTCATTTACATAGGTTATGGGCTCTCCTGTTTTTTTGCTGATAAAAGGCAAATCGTTTCCATTTTTGTCCTTGCCGGTAATTTCTTCCAAGTTAGAAAAACCATCTCCGTCTGCATCATAAGGGTCTTCTGCTTCTGATAATTTTTTCAGTAATGCATCCGCTGTTTTATTGTCAAACTCTAATCCGTGAAAGCCTTTAACATATTCTATTTTTTCATTTGGATTGTAATAAGTGTTAAGATACTCATTGTCAAAAAGGTATTGTATCATCATGAATTCTTTTCTTATATTTGATACCTCAGAAAGATAATTTATTTTCTGCTCTTCATTATCAAAGTAATTTAATTCATTTTCTATCTTATTCCTTAACTCAATATTCTCAATTTTTTCAAGTTCTAGTTCTAATTCAGATTTCTCTATAACTGGCTGTGTTTTTTCTGTTTGATATGTTTGTGTTGTTGGTGTTGTATTGTTTACTTCTTCACTTATATTGACTGGCTGTGCTCTGCAGCTAAAAAGAGTTCCTGCTGCTAATGTTGCTATAGAAGAATAAATACCGATCTTAGTTTTTAATGACACCATTTACAAGAAAACAAACTAATTATATTTAAAGCTAATTATCTTTTTTATCTTCTTCAGAAACTTTCTCAATGTCTTCTTTATTTTTAATATCCTCAGATTGCTTTTCTTCAGGGCTGGTTTCGTCCTTAGCAGCTTTTGAATCGCTTATATTATCCTGCTCTATTTTATCTTGTGCTTCAGGCTCAGCAATAGTTTGATCATCTTCTTTTGATTGGATATCATCTTCAAACTTATCTTTTCCTTCATCAAGACTTTTCTCTGTTTTTTCTTCTTCAACTTTAGTTTCGTCTGCTTCCAAAGCCTCTATAATTTCTTTCTCTTCTTCCATTTCCTTCTTTTGCTTAATGAGTAATTTTTCCTGCTCTTCCCTAGACTTCTTAACATTTGCCCTTATTTCTTCAAGGGACTCTTCAACACTTTTTTCTTTCTTATCTTGCTTTTTAGCTATGTCTTCAATCTTTTTAACTTGGCTTTCTTCAGCTTTTTTCTCAACTTCTTCAAACTTATTTTTTATATCTTCTTTGTTTCTTATGTCAAAGTATTCATAGAATTTTGGGGCGAGCTTTATTTTATAAGAGCGCCCGAACTTTTCCTTGACAATAAATCCAGATTCCTTTAATTCTGATATATGGTCATATGCTTTATTTGATCTTATGCCTATAACTTCTGATTGAAGAACAGGCGCTTTCCATGCGATAACAGCAAGGGTTTCCATAACAGACTTATTTATTTCAGTGTCTTCAACAACTTTGCTTACTATTCCCATATATTTTTCTTTTATTGTGAATCTATATCCATTTTTTTCTTCTAATACAATTAAGCTTGTTTCTTTGTGCCTTTCCTGAAGCTCTTCAATAGAATTTTTTATGCTTTCTTTGTCATTAATACCAATAACTTCCTCTATTTCTTCTATAGCCATAATTTTTGCTGCTGAAAAAAGCAATGCTTCAATCTTGTTGGTTAGGTCTTCAATCATTTCAATTCATATTTCTTGGATTTGATTTTTATTCTTTTTTCTTCCAACATTATTCTCAATATGTCATCTATCTTTTCAGCTGGCAATCCAACTCTTTTGGCTATTTCTTCTTTTGTTTTTGGACCGGACTCTAAAATAACTACAATCATATTTCTAAGAAGAACAGAATTATTTTTGATTAACAACGAGTTCCTTGACTTATATTGCTTCAAAGCCATATCCACACTATGAAGTCTGGCCTGAAGATCATTTAAAAAAGATGAAAATTCTCTTGATTTGTACTTTATATTATCAGGCTCTACTATTTCTATGCTCGAAGGCATATAATCAAAACAGAAAAAAACCAATTCTTCACTATTTTTTACCAACGCCTCTATATCAACAAAAATACTAAATAGATCTTCTTGTTTTTTTGGTTCAGAAAATTCTTCATTAAGTATTATTATCTTTTTATTTTCTTTTAATTTTTTTACATAGTCTTTTATGGTTTTTTCAACATGTTCAACAGGCTTTCCTAAAACCTCTATTATACTATTGAAATGAATAAAACCAGCATCAATTTTCTCTCTTATTTCCTGTTCTTTCATTTTTAAATACAACTACCAAAACAATCAAAGTTAAACTTGTTAAAATAAAGTACTTTATAAGTTTTTTTGATTTTTCTGAACTTGACTCGTAATCAAAAACGTCATAGTTAAATTCAGTTATTTCTTCCTTATATTCTTCAATCTCTATCTGGTTTATATTAATTTCGGAATCTAACTGCTCCAAAAGCTGGATATTTTCTTGTTTTTCTTCTTCTTGGAATAATTCTTTTCTATTATTTATTGTTATTTCTTCTCTTATCTCTTTTTCTGTTTTTAAATTATCTTGTTTCAATTTTACTTTTATATTATAGTCTCCGTCTTTGGCTTCAACTACAATGTCTTTAAGCTCAACAATCATCGATTCATGCGCATCTATCTTAATTGCCCTTTTGTTGTGTTCCCTGCTTTCAGAATAGCATCTATTCCCTCTGTATATATAACTCCATATTTCAAATTCATGTCTGTTATTGTTATTGTTCTCTATTAATACCTTAATGCTAAAAGATTCACCAACATTTATATTCCTTGGCAAATCTATAAATTCCATTTCAGCTTTTCTTGATACTGGCTTTTTTTGATCTTCGCAACTGCATTCAGGACAAACATCTTTAGGTTTTTCTTCCCCTTTTATTATGACTAATTTTTCATAGTAATTATCGTTTTTATTTGAGTCATTACAGGCAATGTAGGTTATGTTGGCTATTAATTTCAAAACTTCCACCTTTGTTTCTATTCTCGGAGTATAAGATTTCTTGTTAAGATTTGTTGTTTTATGTGGGTTTCTGAAAATATTTCCAAATAAATCTTCAACCCAATATTCTATCTCATAATTGTAAAGCGTGTTGCTAAGCCTATGCCTAAATTCAATTTTTTCACCACTTTGATAAATAAATTTAGGAATTTCGATTGTTAAGGAAACATTACAGGGAATATCCAAAGTAGAAATGACTGTGAAATTTTTACATTCATGGTTGTTTTCAAAGTTAGACTCATTAACTGAAGAATTAATTATTCTTCCACATATAACATAATCTCCAATTTTATCAAAGAAATAATCCCCAGTTCTTGCGCTCGTATGAGAGTTTACAACAATATCAAAAATATCTTCTTTAGCCAAAGAGCCGTTCTTTGTAATATTGTAGTAGACAGAAACAAAAATCTGCTCTGTTTTTCCTCTTGTGTGGTTTAAGTTAGTAATTCTGAATAAATTATTATATGAATTATCTACATTTACTTTTTCATCTATAATGGCCTCTAACTTTAAATCATGGAAATATTCTTGAGTTTGGTTATGCTCTTTAGTTTCATTATCCGAGATGACTACATCTACAAATGCCAAAAAAATAAGAGCAACAATTATTATTTTTTTCATAAACCAAGAACTAAAACAATCATTTAATAAGTTTGTTTTTTTAATTGAATAATATCCATAACAGAAGAATCTTTTTCTATATCTAAGAAAATAGCAATATCCCAGGCGGATTTATTTTAATTTTATTATCTCGCCTTCGTCTTTTTCAGTACTATAAACAGCAATTGTTTTTTTGCCTGTTGTTTCAGACCCACATATCCCGGAAGCGGCTCCAGGATTTATATGCAGTGTTTTTCCTTTCCTTTCTATAATTGATATATGGGTATGCCCTGAAAAAACAGCATCATATTTTTCAGAATCAACAATACAATCAAGCAAAGATTTAGAATCCCCGTGATATACTATTATGTTTTTGTTTCCAAACTTAAGCTCAGCAACTTTATCATGGAATTTCACATTTCCTTTTTTCTTCATAATCCTAAATACATCTCCTTCGTTGTTTCCAAAAACAGAAATAACTTTGCAGTTAAGCCCATTAAATATTTCTATCATAAAAGGAGAGACCCAGTCGCCGCAATGAACAACAAAATCAACTTTTCTTCTATTGAATTCTTTTACAGCTTCCAATAAGGAAGGGATATCATCATGCGTATCCGATATTATTCCTATTAACATGTTTTTTTATTGAACTTTTGAGTATATATACCTTTGCCTTTTATTATTTACTTTAAAAATAGAAACTTTTAATAATGAGTCTATTCTTTAAATAAGCAAGAGGTGAGTATATGGGATTATTTGGCAGTGTAAAGGGAAAAAAATCAGTTCCTTTAAAGAGTTCTTCTGGTTTAGGTGCCGGAGTTAGTTTACCCTCTTCTGAAAAAAGGGTCGCAAACCCCATCCCCAAGCCTCCGGAAATTAAAAAGGCTCCAGAAGATTTGCCTAAGTTCCCTGTGGACATGTCTGGAAAACATCAGAATAATCAAAATACACAATTTAAATCTTATAATACTACACAACCCAAGGAACTACCAAGATTAGAATCAGAAAAATCTTTTAAAAATTTTGTATCTTCAGATCCTAGCAAACCATTCTTTCCAGAATTTGAAGAAGAAGATTCCTCAGAGCTTCCTAAGCCAACACCTTTAAGAAAAATTGAAAAAGATCTCAAATCATCAAGATTGTTTGAAGAAAAGACGAAACCAATAGATAAAAAGGCTCATTTTGAGTTGCACAATGAAATAAGGAGGCCTTTATTTATAAGGACTGATCAATATAAGGATGTAAGAGAGAATACAATCGAACTGAAGAAAAATCTGGAAGAAATAGATGAAACATATTATAGGATAGATAATCTTATGCAAGAACAAGAATCTGAATTTAATATTTTTAAAAAATCTCTCGAGGATATCCAAAGGAAATTAATTTATGTAGATAAGACAATATTTGAAAAAGGTGGTGAATAAAATGGTTGAAGGAATGCCTGTTTTTATCAAAGTTGATGAATATAAGGACATTATAGATATGATTGAGCTTACACAGGAAAAAGTCAAAGAATCAAGGGCTTTGCTCGAAAAAATAAACGAGCTGAAGGCTGAAGAAGATGCTGAGCTTGAGTTATGGAGCAACAGCTTAAATGTTGTGGACAAAAAGCTTGATTTTATTGACAGGTCTTTATTTGAGCCAAGATATTAAAATGCATAAAAAAGAAGAAATCAATGATGAACAGTTTTTTGTAGGGATATCAGGAACAAAAGACTTAAGAAGAAATTTATTAGAGAGTTCAAGGGAAGTTGTCCATTCTTTACAGTCTTACGAAAAAATCAGTGAAATAAGAGAAGAAAAATTAAGGAGAATAAGGCAGTTTAAGACAGTTATTGAAGAATTAAAGCTTCTTATTTCAAAATTAAATGAGTCTGTTCCACAAGTCAGGATAAAACAGCCTGTTTCCAAAAATGACTTTAAACTGCCAAAAAAGAAGAAAGAGCCTGTTTCCAAAAAAAGAAAAGATGAAATAGAAGAAATGAGAGAACTTGAAGAAGATCTTTCCAAAATAGAAGGGCGATTGGCACAGTTAAAATAGATATAATACATAAACTTTTTAAAATAATTATTTTTTCTTATAATATTATTTGCGGGGATGCCGGAGCGGCCAAACGGGATAGACTCAAGGCATTTGAGTGTTGAGTGCTCATAAGAGTGCGATGAAAGAACCATTTGTAAGCCATCTATTGGCTTAGTGCCTACGGGGGTTCGAATCCTCCTCCCCGCATCATTTTCTTTTAAAATTTATTTTAACTTTTAAGTTCATCCGGTAACTTCTATGGTGTCTTTGTCAATATAAATAATGATACCTTCAGTTTCTAAAGTTTCAATTGCTTTCATAACATCTTTTCTTGAAATGTTCTCTTCGACGCTTAGGCTAACAACTTCATTGATATTGATAATATTACCGAACTCTTTCCTAAGTTTAAGAATTATTCTTTTTACAGTTTGAATATCTTCATCCATAAAATTAAATAAGGAAAACAAGTTTATATATATTTCTATTTGGATGTAAAAAATCAAAATTACCCAAAGATTTTTATATCAACTAAATAATTCAATAGAAAAATGATTGAGGTTTTTGCAGTTGGCGGATTTCTGGAAATAGGAAGAAATATGACTTTAATAAAGTACAAAGATGAGGCTGTTATAATAGATATGGGCCTCCATATGGACCGATATATAGAATATACCGAGGATGAAGACATAGAGGATTTAACTGCAGATGAGCTGATGCAGGCCGGAGCAATACCTAATATAAAGGACATAATGAAATATAAAGATATTGTAAAGGCAATAATCCCCACACACGTTCATCTTGACCATGTAGGAGCTATACCTTTTCTTGCAAATAACTTTAAGGCTCCGATATTATGCACGGGATTTGCAGGAGCATTTCTTAATGAGATTCTAAGCGAGCACGATTTCAAGCTAAATAACAAAATAATTACTTTAAACAATAATGCAACATACAAAATTTCCAAAAACATAACTGTTGAGTTTATTAACATGACGCACTCAACGCCTGATACTGTCATGGTTGCTGTAAAAACTCCTGAAGGTTCTGTTTTATACTGCAATGATTTTAAATTTGACAAAAGCCCGACTTTAGGCGAGAAGCCGAATTTTGAGAAGCTGAAAAAATTAAAAAAAGTAAAATTGCTTATAGTTGACTCTTTGTATGCGGACAGGGAAGGAAAAACTCCTTCAGAGTCTGTTGCAAGAGAGCTTCTTAAAGATGTAGTTCTGGGAGTCAATGCTGACAAAAATACTATTATAATAACTACTTTTTCAAGCCACATAGCCAGGCTTAAAAGCATAATAGAATCCGGAAAGAAGCTTAATAGAAAAATAATATTCCTAGGAAGGAGCCTTTCCAAATATACTCAGGCAGCAGAGAGCTGTGGATTAGTAAGGTTCTCTGATCAGGTTGAAATAGTAAAATGGGGATCAAAAGTCAAGAAAAAGCTAAGCCAGTTGCAGAAAGAAAAGAGCAGAAATAAGCTAATGCTTGTTGTTACAGGGCACCAAGCAGAGCCAAAAGCTGTATTGAGCAAGATGGCGTACAACGGATTCTTCGATTTTAAAAAAGGGGATGTTGTTGTTTTTTCATGCAAGGTAATACCTAATGAAATAAATGAGCGTAATAGGAAAAGATTGGAAAGGCAGCTTGAGAAATATAACCTTAGAATTTTTAAGGATGTTCATGTTTCAGGACATGCTTCAAAAGAAGATCTTAGGGATTTAATTACTTTGGTAAAACCCGAGCATATTGTTCCAGCTCATGCAGATGTACCAAAATCAGAGGCCATGAAAAAACTCTGCATTGAAACAGGTTTTAAGAATATACATCTTATAAAAGAAGGGCAAAAACTCGAGATAAAGTAATATTGCTATATATGAATTTGTAGAATACTAAACAAGGTTAGAAGATATTCCTGTCCAATAATTCTAGGATTGATATATAGTAAACTTTTTATATCTGTACTTTATCTCTCTTATGTAGTGAGGGGGTTTGAAAATGAAATTGACTTTAGCTGAAAATAAATATCTAAAAGATAGTATTACAATTATTTCTGATCTTGTGACAGAGGGGAGATTTAAAATAGAGAAGGACGCTATAGAGCTCATTGCGATGGATCCTGCAAATGTTGCAATGGTAGTTTTTAAATTATTAGGGAGCTGCTTTACCGAATATAATGTGGAAAAGCCGGTAGAAATAGCCTTGAACTTATCCAATCTTAAGCAAGTTCTTAGAAGAGCAAAGCCCGATGATATAGTAATACTTGAATTAAGCTCTGAGAACAGGCTGAAAATACAGTTAAAGTCAAAGACAACAAGGACATTTTTTTTGCCCCTCTTAGATATTGAGGAAAAAGAGCAAAAAATTCCAGACCTTAAATTTCCTGTAGTTGCAAAGATGCCAGTTCAAACAATGAACGAGGCAATAGATGATGTTGATATTGTAGCAGAATCAGTGATGTTTATAGCAGAAAAAAGCAAATTTATAATTATGGGAGAAGGCGACTTAAGCAAAGTAAATGTTGAGATACCAAAAAGCGATGACGTAAATATCGCTTTGGAAACCGCTGATGCTGTAAAGGCAAAATATTCAATTGAATACCTAAAAAAGATGATTCAAGGCTCAAAGCTAAGTGATGAAGTCTCAATACAGTTTAATAAGGACTACCCACTTAAGTTAGAGTACAAAACTCTTAATAAAGTAATGATGGCGTTTATCTTAGCTCCAAGAGTAGAAAACGATTAAATAATAATACTTGAAACAAACCAATAGAAGGTATTTGTTCTATGATATCAGCTACTCTAATATATTGCATAAAAGATGACTTTGTATTATTAGGAATGAAAAAGCGCGGATTCGGAGCTGGAAAATTAAATGGCTACGGCGGAAAAGTTCATACTGGAGAGCAAATTAATGAATCAGCTGCCCGAGAGCTTTTTGAGGAATCAGACATTTCTTGCAATGAAAAGGATTTAGAGAAAGTTGCTGAGATAGATTTCTTCTTTCAGAAAATGCCGAAAAAAAAATCTTGGGACCAAAAAGTCCATGTTTTTTTACTAAGAAAATGGATCGGAGAGCCAAAAGAGACTGAGGAGATGAAGCCGGAATGGCATAGATTAGATAGCATACCTCTTGAAAAAATGTGGATTGATGACCCTTTTTGGCTTCCTAAAATTTTGCAAGGAGAGAAATTAAAAGCTCAGTTTGTTTTCAGCAAAGAAGGAGAATCAATTCTTGATCACAAGATTACAGTTTTAGAAGAGTCTTATTTTCAAAGTTCAAATTCGAAATAAGCCGTAATGTATCATCAATAGAAAAAGCATATAAAATAAGATGAATAATTAATCTTTTTCTAATATTTCTACTTTTATTCCTGATGCTTTAAGCAATTTAATACCCTCATCATCAGGATATCTCTCATTACAGACAACCCTTTCTATATTTGCATTTACAATCATTTTAGAGCAAAGAACGCATGGATAATGTGTGCAATATAAAGTTCCTTTAGATATATTTGCTCCGTGTACAGCAGCCTGTATTATTGCATTTTGCTCTGCGTGTATTGCTCTACATATCTCATGCTGCGTTCCTGATTCAATTTTATTTTGGTCTCTTAAGCATCCAAGTTCAAGACAGTCTTTAACATTTTTAGGTCCTCCATTATAACCTGAAGTGAGAATTCTCCTTTCTTTAACAATTATTGCTCCAACATCATGTCTCAAACAAGTGCTTCTTGTTGCTACGAGCTTTGCTATATTCATAAAATATTCGTCCCATGAAGGCCTTTTCAGAGATTCTTTTGTTGTTTTCTTTCCGTCATCTTTTTTCCATTTAAAATTTGTTGCCATATTTATAATAATTGAATTATAATTTATTAAATTATTGTTTTGAATTCCAAAACCTTTATAAATAGAATCTATTTTCTAGCATTTATTAACCCGAGTTCAGGATTGAGCGCATTTAGGGTTGCTCGATGTTTTCTGGACTGTACAAAATATATAAAATCGGCATGAATTAGGAAAATAAAAAATAAACTAATGTTAAAATGCAAGATAAACACGAAAAGCCAAATCAGGAAATCAAACATTTAGTTAGAATTGCCAATACGGATTTAGAGGGTCAAAAACATATTTCTTTGGCTCTAACAAAAATAAAAGGTATCGGGCATGTTCTTTCAAATATACTCTGCAACATATCGAATATAGAAAAAAGCAAGAAAGCCGGCTTGCTTTCGGATGATGAAGTTTCAAAACTTGATTCAGTAATTAAAAATATTTCGAAAAACGGGGTACCTTCATGGGCTCTTAATAGAAGAAAAGACTATGAAACTAATGAAGATATTCATCTAATAGGACCTGATTTGAAGTTTACCCAAGAGAATGATATAAAGAGATTAAAAAAGATCAAGTCCTATAAGGGGATGAGGCATGCAAATAGGCTTCCTACAAGGGGGCAAAAAACAAAATCAAACTTTAGGAAAAACAGAGGTAAAGGTTCTTTAGGAGTCAAGAGAAAGAAAGCAAAACCAGGAAGGGTATAAATAATATAATAAAATGGGAGATCCAAAAAAACCAAAAAAAAAGTATTCAACGCCAATACATCCTTGGCAAAAAGATAGGATAGATGAAGAAAGAGAATTATTAAAAGAATATGGGATGAAAAATAAAAAAGAAATATGGAAAATAGAGTCAAAATTAAAAAATTTTAAAAAACAGGCAAAAAAGCTTGTTTCACTTGATTCAGGACAGTCCCAAAAAGAAAAAAAGCAGATGTTTGAAAAGCTACAATCTATTGGTTTAATAAAAAACGAATCAGATACAGGAGAGATTCTTGGTTTAAGTTTAAAGAATTTGCTGGATAGGAGACTTCAGACGATTGTTTATAAAAAAGGCCTCGCAAGGAGCATAAAGCAGTCAAGACAATTTATTTCTCATGGTCATATATTTGTTGATGATAAAAAGATTACAAAACCTAATTATATTGTTACTATAAAAGAAGAGAGTTTAATCAAGTTTAGTCCTACCTCAAACTTACATGATGAGCTTCATCCTGAGAGATTAGAAAAGAAAAAAGAAGCAAAAGCTAAAAAAGTAAAAAAAGAAGAAGAGCCAACTGAAGAAGTTCTTTCACAAGATGAAATTAAGGAAACGCTTGAGAAGGTAGAAGGAAATGATTAGAAACAAAGAAACAAGATGGGGAATTGTACACATATATTCTTCTTATAATAACACCATAATTCATATAACAGATATAACTGGAACAGAAACTTTGGCTAGAAGTTCCGGAGGCCAAATTGTAAAATCTGATAGAGCTAAACCAAGTCCTACAGCAGCAATGGGTGCAGCTAGAAAAGCTGCTGAGCTTGCTATGGAAAAAGGAATAAAAGGGTTGCATGTAAAAATAAGGGCGCCCGGAGGACACAATGGTCCAAATAACCCAGGCCCTGGAGCACAGGCCGCGATAAGAACCTTATCAAGATTGGGTTTAAGAATAGGAAATATCGAAGATGTTACACCTGTACCTCATGATGGATGCAGGAAAAAAGGTGGTAAACGTGGCAGGAGAGTCTAAGATGGAAGTTCGCTTATTGGATAAGATAAAAGATGAAAAAATGTATTTTTTATTAAAAAATTCAGATGTTTTTTTTGCAAATACATTAAGGAGACTGATGATAGAAGAAGTTCCAGTTATGGCTATAGAGACTGTGGAAATAAGGGAAAATAGTTCAGCCCTTTATGATGAGATACTAGCACATAGGTTCGGATTATTGCCCCTAAAGACAGACTTAAAAAGCTATAATATGCCACAAGAATGCACATGTAAACAAGAGGGTTGCGCAAAATGTACTTTGAAATTGACATTATCAGCAAAAGGACCTGGCATGGTTTATGCTTCAGGCTTTAAGTCAAAAGATCCCAAAGTTAAGCCAATTTTTCCTAAAACACCTATTGTAGAATTGTTTAAGGATCAAGAGATAAAAATAGAGGCTACAGCTGTTCTCGGGAAAGGAAAAGATCATGCAAAATTCTGTCCAGGATTGTTCTTTTATAAAAACAGGCCAATTATAGAGATAGTAAAAAAAGACCAAATCACTCAGCAATGTATAGATTCATGCCCTAAAAAAGTATTTGTTTTGAAAAATAAAAAGCCCGAAATAGATAAAGACAAGGTTTTGAAATGCGACTTATGCAATGCTTGTGTAGAGGCTTGCAAAGGAGCAATTAAATTAGAAAGCTCTAATAGTGATTTTATAATAACAATTGAAAGCTTTGGGCAGCTTAGCCCAAAGGATATAGTTATAAAAGCTGCAGAGGCGCTTGACAACAAACTTAAAGAGTTTGGTAATCTCCTCAAATAATCTCTGCATTTTTATGCGGGGGTGCCGGAGTGGTCAAACGGGCTAGGTTGAGGATGCAAAGCAAAAGCCTAGTGGCTTAGTGCCTGCGCGGGTTCGAAACCCGTCCTCCGCATGTTATAAAAATGAAAAACGAAGAATTGGAAAGGTTAATAAGAGAATTGAAGAAGAAATCGATAGAGGAAAAAGTAAAAATATGGAAGAGAATAGCCTCTGACTTAGAGAAGCCTACAAGAAACAGGAGAATTATAAACCTTTCTAAAATAGATAGATACACAAAAGATAATGAAACTATAATCGTGCCTGGGAAAGTGCTTGGTTCCGGAGAACTAAACAAAAAGGTTGTTATAGCAGCTTATTCTTTTTCAGATCAGGCCTTGAGCAAGATAAAATTATGCAATGGAAAAGCTGTTAATATTGAAGAATTAATGAAAAAAAACCCTAAGGGAAACAAAGTAAGGATTATTGGATAAAATGAATATAGATGCAAAAAACTTAATACTTGGAAGATTGGCAACAGTAGCCGCCAAAAAAGCATTACTAGGCGAAACTATAAACATAATCAACTGCGAGAAAGCAGTAATAACCGGAAATAAGAAATTTATTTTAAGCGAGTTTAAAAGAAAGAGGGATATGGGAATACCTTCAAAAGGCCCTTTTTATCCAAGAAGCGCCGATATGATTGTAAAAAGAACAATAAGGGGAATGCTTCCTTATAAGCAGGAAAAAGGAAGACTGGCTTTTAAAAGAGTAAAATGTTATATAGGATCACCAGAAAGTATAAAAAATGCAGTTACAATAAAAGAAGCAGATGCAAGCAAAATTCCAAATTTGAAATATTTGAGTTTAGGATATATATCAAAATTTTTAGGTAAAAATGAAAACAATAAATAAAAGCGGAAAAAGGAAAAGAAGCATTGCAAGAGCAACTTTGAAAGAAGGACAAGGCATAATAAAAGTTAATAATGTTAGCTTGGATGTTTTCGAGCCAAAACTTGCCAGGTTAAAGATTCAAGAGCCTTTAATTCTGGCAGAAAATGTTGTAAAAAAAGTAAACATTAAGGTAAATGTTAAGGGTGGAGGAATTATGAGCCAGGCAGATGCATCAAGAGTTGCGATGTGTAGGGCATTAGCTGACTTTTCTCCTTCTTTGAAAAAGATATTTTTGGATTATGATAGAAATCTGCTTGTAGCTGATACAAGAAGAAAAGAAATGGCAAAGCCAAACAGGCATGGTCAGGCAAGGTCAAAAGTTCAGAAGAGTTATAGGTGATTATAAAATGATAATACCAATAAGATGTTTTAGCTGCGGAAAGCCAATAGCGCATTTATGGGAAGATTATGAAAAAAGAGTCGGAAAAGGGGAAGATCGAAAAAAAGTTTTAGATGATATTGGCTTGGAAAGGTATTGCTGCAGAGCAGTATTTTTAGGTCACGTGGATTTGCTTAAGGACGCTGCCAAGTTCAAGAAATTTTAATTTTTTTCCGTTATTTTTTTCTTGCAAAGTCTAAACTCTCAATAGCCAGCCTACTGATCAATCTTTTATTGTTTTTAGAAAAAAAAGGCTCTAGCTCCGAATCATTTCTGTATTCAAACATCATATCTTTTTTTTCATGATTTTCCAAATAATTAATGTTTTCAGAAAGGTCAAGGGCTTTTAAGTATAAGGCCATGAATCTTTTTAATTTTGGCATATCATCGCCTTCAAAATTTTCTATTATCAAATTTCCTTCATAGCATCTTCTATGGCTAAAAGAACCAAAACCCCAAACCGATCCATTATCAAGAAAAAACTGGTAGTTTGACCTGAACTCTAAAACATAAGGGTTTGCGTATTCATCCTTTATATTCATACAATAGTACCTAAATCCATTTTCAGATATTACCTTTTTTGTTATATCTTCAATGCTTTCTATCCTGTATTTCATCTTATCCTCTTCTTAGTTCTATTTCTATAGTTTTTTCAAAGCAAAACCAAGAAATTAAGCCCTGCTTATTGAAGCACGACTAATAGAACTAAGACTAGCAAAACCACAACAGTTGTTAATGTAGTTTTACTCAACATAGGCAATAATATGTTTTTATTATATTTAAACATTTCGAAACAATAAATATATATACCTTTATGTTTATAAATAAGATATATGGAAAAAAAAGCGCAAATAACCTTGTTCCTAATTCTAGGCGTTGTTATTTTACTTGTTATAGGAGGTTTTCTTCTTCTTGCCAACAATCTAAAAAAAGAAGAGGCTGTTCCCGAGATAGGCGAGGGTGCAACTTTGAGGGGTTTTGTTGAAAACTGCATTCAGGAAGTAGCTATTCCTGCAATTTATCTTCAAGGGGTCCAAGGCGGCTATATCTACAGAAGGGAAGAATCATTTAAAAGACAAGGTTCTGATTATAGAATAAACTATCTCTATGATGAAAAAAATAATGTTCCGACAAGGGAACAGTTGCAAAGCGAACTGAATCTTTATGTAAATGCAAATTTAAGGTATTGTTTAGGTGATTTCGAAGCATACAAAAACATGGGATATCAAGTTGAAATTGGAGCAATTGATACAGATTCAATAGTAGGCATTAATGACATATTCATAAAAGTCAATTATCCTGTTACTTTAACCCAGCAAGATAAAAAAGAGGAAATAGAAGAATTCTCTGCAACCATTCCAATAAGGCTAGGGTATTTAAATGACTTAAGCAGAGAGTTTATTGATGCTGTTGTTGAAGACCCATCAAAAATCGATATGACTATGTTAGGAAAATTTGACGTTGATGTCAGTATAATTCCTTACAGTCAAGACACAATAATATACTCATTTTACGATGAGAAATCAAATATAAGAGATAGAAGATATATATTTTTATTCGCGACAAAAATTAGGTGAAAAAATGAAAAAATTAATTATTTTTATTATGTTAGGATTTTTATTAGTTCCATACTCATTTAACTCTCAATTATGCAGTTATTCATCAGAAGATGTTTGTGAGAGATATAATTGCGGGGGAACTAAGATTGGATATCCTGGTTGTTCAACAACAACACAAACAGGGATAATATGCGAGTTTTATGAATCCTGTGTAAGATGTACGCCTCCAAAATGTGATTTTGATCCCGATTCTGAGGATATAGAATGGAATAATGGATACCACATAAAAGAAATGCTCAATTCTGAATATGGCGAACAAGTGCTTGATCATCTGTGGAAGATGCCCAACCTTGCTGTTTTAGGAGGTGTTGATAAAGACTTATTGAATGAAGTTATGAAACAAAAGTTCAATATTGATTTAGATATTGGAAATGACCCCACTGTCAAAGTTACCAAAGACGGACATTTAGTTTCCAATAGCTTGAGATTAAATTTTGACCTGAACAATGTTGAAGGGTTGCCAAAAATTAAGTTGATACAAAATGGCTTTAAATACGAGGATAACTCAATCGAGGGTTTGGATAGTTTTGGAGAAAGCAAAATTAACTTCAAATCTTCTGAAGAAATGAATATTGAATTAGCAAACAATGCTCTCATATCCCTAAATTCAGATTATACAACTAAAATAAAAGCCACAACAGACAGTTTGGATATAAATGGAAGGGTTTACTTAACTGATAATAATTTCGAGCTAAGTTCTGAAACAGAAGGCTGCGATGCCGAAATAAGATTTGAAAACGGACGTATTTCATATTTTGATGGTTCAGGGCAAGAAAGCAATTACAATTTTAAAGGAAAATTAAATGATGGAAGGATTTTTGATTTTCAAGGAGAAATTATACGGGTTGATTTTGATAAACAAGAAGGTTTTATTTTTGGCGTTCCTTCTTTAAATATTGGAGGAAAAAGCATTATAGGTTCAACTGGAAAAAATACCCTAATATACTTTGGACAAGACTCTAATTTTAAAGTAACAAATCAGCCGCAGATATGGCTAGGACAAAATGGAGATGTAAGGACACAAGGCATAGTACAGTTCTTAGATGATGATACTGGTTTTAATTATCAAGGAAAAGGGGAAGGGGTAATTGCTTATTACTCAAGAGAAAAGAACGAAATCAAAATTGAAAATCCTGATGGGAGAAATGCTGTTGCTGTTGTTACAGGAATTGTTAATGGAGAACAGGAAATAAAAATTATAATAACTATGGATAATGGAGAATATAAATATGAAACTACAGCAAGAGAGGTTTCTGACTTATCATCCTATTCTAATTATGTAATGGACACTCTTAGTGTATATGTTGATTCTGACAATACATATACAGTAAAAACAAACAATGATGGAAATATAATAGCACAGCAGAATGATTTAAAACCTGTAAAAATAATATCTGAAGAAAATGCTGCAGGAACTGAAAGACATGAAGTTGTTAGGGGTGACACTCTATGGGGAATGGCTGAAAAGTACCTTGGAGATGGGAATAGATGGAAAGAGCTTATTATACGTGGTAAAATAGATGGAGAATTTGTAGATTTATCGGAAAAAATAATAAAAAACCCTTCATTATTAAATGAGGGAATGCAAATAGTAATTGGAAGTGTCTCTGAAATAGAACAAATACCAATATCTACTAGCTATGAAACAGGACATCATGGAATAAAAGCACAATCAATGGATAAACTTATAGTTTTAGTAATTCAAAAAGAATCAGAATCAAATCCAAATGCACATAATGAACATAGCGGAGCATCAGGACTTATGCAAATAACACAACCAGCCTTAACAGAATATAATAATAGATTCGGTACATCTTTTACTCTCGAAGAATTAAGAATTAGCACTGACTCAGAACGTCGAGATATAGAAGAAGTTACTGGAAATAACATAAATATAGGCACATGGTATTTAGAAGAGAGAATTCCAGAAATATTAAAATCATATAACATTGATGAAACTAGTATGTTAAATATTCTTGCTTCTTATAACGCGGGTCCTGGAATGTTGAGAAGTTCTACAAGGGGCGACAATCTTAATCATGAAAATGTATGTAATCTTCCTGAA
>PXDW01000058.1 GCA_003564925.1 Candidatus Woesearchaeota archaeon
AAGGCTGTTGAAGATGCCTTAACTATTGTCAGAGGGAATGCAATCAACAAAGGATTAGAATTGGATGCTCGTTGTCCTAAAGGTACTCCTATGTTATTGGGAGATAAAACAAGATTAACGCAAATACTTTCAAACTTATTGGGGAATGCTGTAAAGTTCACTGATAGAGGGAGTATAGGATTGGATGTTTATTTTAAAAAGGTTAAAAATACAGACGATTGGAAGGTTATTTTTAAAATTAAAGATACAGGGGTTGGTATACCTTTAGAAGAACAAGAAAAAATATTTGAGTTTTTCAAACAATCTCCTTCATTAAACACATTTTTGAATAAATCAGGAACAGGGTTTGGTTTATCTTTCTCCAAAGAACTTATTAAAAGAATGAGAGGAGAAATTACTGTAAGGAGTACTTATAAGAAAGGAAGTACATTCAAATTTTTTATTATTCTTCAAGAAGATATATATGCAACTGAAGAATCTAAGACATTGAAGGGTGTAAAAGTATTAGCTGTAGATGATAGGAAAGAAATCCGGACTCAATTAACAGAAATTCTGTTTAAATGGGGTTGCATTCCTGTTGTTTTGAGTTCATCTCAAGAAGTTTTACAATATCTTGAATACAACTCAGATTTTAAATTAGCTTTAATTGACATATGTATGCCAAGCATGGGTGGTCAAGAGTTGGCTCAAGAGTTGAGAAGAAAATATCCAAGTATACCTTTAATAGGTATATCTTCTGCAGAATTAGAACATAATGCGAATTATTTTGATCATTATATGTATAAACCCATAGATCAAAATCAACTGTATAGACTTATGTCCATGTGTTTGAAAGGTCAAACAAAAAAAGGAAAACCAAGAAGAAAACTCAAAATATTGATAGCTGAAGATAATAAATTAAATGCTTATACCTTGAAAGAGATGTTAAAAAGTCTTCATTTTAAATCAAGAAATATAACCATTGTTGAAGATGGAGAAAAATGTGTTGAAGAAGCAAAAAGGAAATCTTATGACGTTATTTTGATGGATATCATAATGCCGTTAATGGATGGGTTAGAAGCTTCAAAAATTATTTTTGAATTTCCCAATCCTCCTATAATAATTGCTACGAGTGCTGCTGTTCTAAATTCAGACAAAGCAAAATGTCAAAAAATAGGACTTAATGCTTACCTTGAAAAACCAATAACAAAAGATAAACTCAATGCTTCTCTTCTTCCTCTGATTGAATCCAAGAAATCTAAAAAGAGAAGAAAGAAAAAGTAATTATGAGTATTGAAATCTGTGATTCATCTGAATTAGTGGATAAATTTACCCAATCAGATATTGTTTTCAGAATAACATCTACAAGTACAGTCACAAATGAAACGAGAGATGTAGGAATGGTTACAAGTTATGAAGACTATTCAAAGAAAATCTCAACACATTTGTATCTTCCAATATTATTTCTTGTAGATTTCTATATTCAATTAGCTTATTTGTATGGTTGTTTAAACCTTGAATATGGAATTCAAAGAAAACATACCTTCACCTTCTGGTGGAGAAATATAGGTGAAACTAAATGGTTAAAATGGTTTATTGTTCATCCATATGAAGATAAACTATTTGTTTCTCCGATCCAAACTTGAAATTTCTTCTTTTAATAAAAGAAGAAATTGGATGTAGACTAATCATTCACTAATACCCACTTCATCACTTTCTTTTGAGCATGGTATATTAGGAATAACTAATCCTGATTTAACGGTTTTTTTCTTTTCGTTATTCTTCTTTTCAGCTTTCTTCTTTTCTACATTGTTTTGTATACTATTACTCTTTCTGCTACCAGAATTCCCAATAATATCGATCCCAGTACTATCATTCCTACTATCGCAATCAGGGTCATCTTTGTTTTTCTTCTTGTTCTTTTTATCTTTTTTCATTTTTCTTTTCTTTTGGGGTAATTCTTTAGCTTCACTTTGTTGTTTACGAAGAGTTTGCTCTCCTCGTTCACATTGTTGTTTTACATTAGCTTCTAATTTTTGAAGTTCAAATTTCATTGCTTTTTGTCTTGATTGCTCAATTTCTAATTCTCTCAATCTGTTTAAGTTTTCGTAAGAATTGCCTCCTTCTATATTGTCTAAATCAACTCCTATAGAAACTTCATTGTTATACTTTTTTGGTGAAAATAAAGGTAATTGATCACCAACTTTTTGTAAAAATGTTGAATTTTTACGAGGGTTATCTTTTCTTGAAATTCTTTTTTGTTTATTTTCAAACGGGTTTATTTGACTTTCAATGTCTTTGGGATCGGGAGGAGTTATTTTTCTTTTTGTAGAAGTATAACTAAGATCAACTGAATATTGCTGGGATAAAGAAGGTGATGATTTGACAAGAGAATCATATCTATCTCTTATACTTTGTAGAATTGTTAGTGGATCACCTCTATATACTCCAGGTATTTCAAGTAATGATTCCAAATGTCTGTATAAAGATTCATAATCACCAGAAGCCTTTTTGTGTTCTTCAGCCTTTTCTTGGTAATTTATAAATGTCATAAAAGCTGTCAAACCTATTGAAATTAAAGAAATTAAACCTATAGCTAATCTAATCCATTGGTCAGCCTCACATCTTGCAGAATTTAAATCGTCGCAATTATCACATTTACGAAAGGTTGCTAATACTCCCGTTGAAACAAAAGCTGATAACATGGTTGCAGGTATACCAAAAATATAATGACGACTTTTATATTTTCTGGAAGCCAAAATATGACCTTTCTGCCGATTACCGAGTTGATTCTTCCATTTTCTTATAAGTTGATTTAAATCTTCAGTCCATAACCTTGCTCTCGCCACAATAATTTTATCTTCAATTGATGTTTCATCCATTGAAAGATTTTATTTGATTATAATTAGTTTTTCTCATTTTAAATGAGAAAAAATACTTATTGAGTATTAAATTATTTTTTGGTTTTCTTAGTTGCAGTTTTGTTTGGTTTGTAAGCCCGGACATCACTGTCAAAATAAATATTATAAGTTGTATCACCCTTTTTGACTACTTGGGGGTTTTCAAGAGCTCTTCTGGTTCCACGATAATTGAATATTTTCTTTGCACTTCCTTGAGTAGTTTCCTGAATTGAAAAGATATAAGCACATTCGCTCTTGGTCTTTTTATCATCTCCTGCTTTTGCAATTCTTGTGAAAGCCTTCTTTGCAGCTTGCATAGGATTTCTTCCAGTATATCTTCCTCCACCTTTACTGAGGTCTTCAAGTTGAACACTTGGAGAATTACCTTCCGCTTTAATTGAATCTAAAATAATTCTGAAATACCTTGTTCCAGGTTTATCTCCTTCTTCAGTCGATTTAACAGGTGCCTTCTTTGGAGCAGGTTTCTTAACAGGTTTTTTAGGAGGCGCTTTCTTTTTGGGGGGAGCCTTCTTCTTTACAGGTTCAGGTTCTTCAGAGTCTGTCGACTCTTCAACTTCAGTGGTCTCTTCAGGTTCTTCTTTTTCTTCATCATCAGAAGAAGCAAGATCTTCTTCCTCTTCAATTTCCTCCTCGGGAGGAGGTGCTTCTACTTTTTTGGCTGTTTTGCGTTGTCTCGGCATTTTGTATGTGTACTTCTTTTTTCTAAGTCAATTTAGCGGCTTGTTTATTTTTTATATACTTTGTGAAAAGTAAAGAATTTTAATTTGGGATATATGATTTCACTTGGGTTTACTAAAGAAAGTTTTTAAAGTAATGACTAATCAATAAAAGTTTGTGTCAAACAACAAAGTAAGAATGTTGTACATTTCATTTTTATTCAGCGTTATGATTGAACACTCATACCATTTATACTTTTAATTTTTCTTGTCGTCACACCATTGAATGTTTTGGTAAAGCGTTTTTTGATTTCTTTGCTGATTGTGACCAAACTGTTGTTTTCTGAATGGTATGATGCTTTGATCCATGCTGGTGATCTGGCAATATTAGAAACGCGGACTTCATCCATAAGACCATCAAAATTTCTGCTACTTGTTCCAATCCAGCCACCTATCCAACTTGCATCTTCTCTGAGTGATATTTCATTTGTAATCGCATTTGTAGCCAATAATGAACCATTTAAGT
>PXDW01000040.1 GCA_003564925.1 Candidatus Woesearchaeota archaeon
CTATGCCTTTGCTTGCTTCATAAACATTAAGATTTATTTCAAGCTCTTCCTCAACTACAATATTTTTTTTAGATGCTATCCCTATCTCTCTGCACCTAATGCAGCTGCATTTTGTTTTTTGCTTTTTCAAAATTGCATCTATGTACTGCCTCAAATTAGTTTTGTCCACTCCGGCTTCTGTCGCAATAGTGGGTATGTCTCTCTGAACCCTCATAATTCTGCAATACTCTGGAACATATTTTTTAAACTCTGCTATCAATGAAGCTGCTGTTTTTGTCTGCATCGGCCTGAATCTCCTTTTTTTCCATAAATCATAAAGCTTAGTCCCTTTCATAACCATGCATGGATATATCTTAAGCATATCCGGCCTGAAGTCAGGATTATCAAAAACACTCCTTAGCATCATTAAATCTGATTTGTAGCTTGAGCCAGGAAGGCCAGGCATAACATGGTAATTTATCTTAAACCCCAGATCTTTAAGAATTCTTGTTGATTCAATTGAATCCTTAACTGTATGTCCTCTCTCAATTTTTTTAAGGGCATTTTTATCAGTTGATTGTATTCCCAGCTCTACTCTCGTACAGCCAAGCTTTAGCATCTCTTTTCCCTCTTTAAGCATCCCATAATCAGGCCTTGTTTCTATGGTCATGCCTATGCATCTTATTTTAGCTGATTCATTTCTTTTCTGTTCCTTTTCCAATGAGCATGTTTTCTTTAATCTGGTCAATTTTTTTTGTATCTGCTCAACCCTATCTGTATCTCCAATATCGCCTGGCAGCATGAAAAACTCCTTGAATTTCCCCAAAAGAAATTTTTCATTTTTAAAAAACATCCTTGAGAAGTCATTGAAAGCCTTAAAGCTGTATTTCACAAAATCTTCTTTGTATCTTTTTTCATAGCTTGGAAATGTGCCCCCCATTATTATAAGCTCAACCTTCTCAGGCACATTTCCTAAAAGTATATACTGCTCAAGCCTGTTAAAAATCTGAAAATAAGGGTCATATTTGTTTCTTTGAGCCCTCATAGTTGCTGGCTCTTTCCCAGTATAGCTTTGAGGAACATCTCCAAAATATGAATCAGGGCCTCCGGGACAGTAAGCGCATTTTCCATGAGGGCATTTTTTCGGAGAGGTCATGACTGCTATTACAGCAACCCCGCTTAAAGTTCTCGTTGGCTTTGTTAGTAATTTTATTTTGCCGGAAGCATTGATAAAAATCTCTATGTCTGTTGGAATCCTTTTAAGCTTGTACTTATTGCAGAGCTTTATCTTTATTTTGTTGAGCTGCTCTTTATCAGGCTTATTTTTCTTTATTGTGTCTGTTAATTCCTTATAAAAATCTTTCATTATTTTCTGAAATTATAAATAGTTTATAAGCATTATGAATTTAGAATAAATTGCATAGCTTAGCTTATTTTTAGGTAATAAGATAATTACAAGCTCGCATTTTTTAGCTTTATTATCTTATCTTCATACTGTTTAAGAAGAGTACTATCCAATAAGACATAATCTGATTCTTGTTCCATGTAAAACCCCAAGAATAGTAAAACATAATTTATATATAAATCTTTCTTATTTTACTACCAAGAAGAAATGAAATAAAATTATTTTTTCTCTTTTTTATTAATCATATAAAGAAGTTCGTTCATTCTCTGCATAAGTATTAGTTTTTCATGACCCAATAAAACCATAACTAATGCTATAGTTAATGTTACTGATATTATCATGAGCTTAATCCAGGAATCCAAAGGGGAAAATAATGTCGCTATCAAAAAAGTTATGCCGCTTAGAAAAATAAATGACCAGAGCATTACAATATCAAAATGCCTGTCAAAATAAAACCTGTATACATTAAACTTCTTGAATTTTCCGTTCTCATCTCGGTGGCACTCATCTATTGAATGCAATATATTAAAAGCATTTCTCGCTTTTAATTTTTTTTTTATATTTCTCATATTACGTTTTTTTACCATTCTTAATCTGTAAAACAACTAGTTTAAATATTTTTTGTTGTTCTATAATAAGCAAAACACAAAACAAAAATATTTTAAATGATGGCTACATCTTTATTATAGATGAAAAAAGAAATTATAGCATTTTTTTCTATATTCTGTTTTATTTTTATTTTTGGATGCACAAACAATGCTGAAGAAGATATTGAGGATATTTTATTAAAAGAAGGGCCTTATACCTTAGATAGTGTAGCTGCTCATAATACAAGTGAAGACTGTTGGATGATTATAAGAAATAAAGTTTATGACTTTACAGATTTCATAGCGCAGCATCCTGGAGGACAAACAATTATACAAGGATGCGGAACAGATGCAACAAGGCTTTTTGAAACAAGGCCAATGGGTTCTGGAACCCCGCACTCAAGCAGGGCGAGAGCACTAAAAGATAGTTATTATATTGGAGAATTAGAATAATAAAAAATTATCAGATATCCAAAATACTAATTTATTTTTAAAAATGAACAAAAAATTTTTTAGATGTTGTGTTTGTAACGATATACATTTTGGAATAGATATGCCAGAGACATGTCCAACATGCAGGCAAAAAAATGCTTATATAGAATGTGATATAGAAGAAGCCACGAAAATGATGGAATTATGAAAAAAGAAAAGCAGATAAAAAGATGGGAAAAATTTACAGAAAAAAATGACTTTAAGCTTAATGATGACAAAGAGATTGTAGAGACTTTGGCGGAAGGAGTGTTGAAAAACAGAAAAAAACATGGCTTGGGATATTGCCCGTGCAGGCTTACAACAGGAAATGCTGAGGAAGATTTAAAATTAGTTTGCCCCTGCAATTTTAAAGTGCAAAAAACATGGAAAGAAAAAGGCGAGTGCTGGTGCAGCCTTTTTATAAGGAGGTAAAAAAATGATAATTATGTATCATGGTTTAAATTGTCCACACTGCAGAAAAATGATGCCTCTGATAGATAAGCTTGAAAAGGAAGAAGGAATAAAAATAGAAAAAAAAGAAGTTTGGCATGATGAGAAAAATGCAAATGAAATGCGCTCAAAATCAGAAATAATAAAAAAATCCTGTGAAGGCTCTCTTGGTACTCCGACTTTTTTAAGCAACAAAACAAACAATGCTATATGCGGCGAGAAAAGCTATGAAGAGTTCAAGAAATGGGTTGAAGAAAATAATTGATTTTGTGCATTAATTTTATTGGGTGGATTTTTTAGAAAGATTTATATAATGCTTTGTATAATATTTAGATATGTGGGGTGATATAATGCCTTTAGAAGCATTAACATCTATGCAAGAAGCTATGCTTGGTGGAATAATTGGTGGAGGACTGATTGCAGCCTTAATGGCTTTCTTTGTTGTTGGATTCTTGTTTTCCATAATTCTATATGTTTATTGGGCATTTGCATGGATGAATATAGCTAAGAAATTTAAGTATGATAAGCCTTGGCTTGCCTGGATACCTATAGCCAATCTTTTCCTGATTCCTATATTGGCAGAAAAGGAATGGCCTTGGGGATTTATCTTCTTCGTTCCGATAGCTAATCTTGTTTTCTGGATAATATGGATGTGGAAGATATATGAAAAATCAGGTTTTCCTGGTGCTTTGTCATTAATATATTTGGCAACATTCGTGCCTTTCTTAGGAAGAGGTTCTATAAGCGGCTTGGCCGGTATAGCTAACTTAGTTATTATAGGTTTGATCGCTTGGGGAAAGCCTCCAACAAAGAAAAATAAAAAATAATTTTTTTTATTTTTTTATTTAATAAACTAAAATGAATAAGAAAAAAAATAAGAAAAAAATTGAAGATGATTCAGAAGCTTTATTTATACCTGCAGGAGTTTTAACAGGAATGGGATTTGGTTTCTTATATGGTAACCTAGTTGCTGGTCTTTTTATAGGTCTGGGATTTGGATTTATTGTTTTTGCAATCTTAAGTGTTGTAAGAAAAAGAAATAAAAAAAATATATGATTATTCCATGCCTTGGCATTCTCCCATCTCATAATAATCGATGTTTCCGCTTGAGCAGGCTACACATGGATTTCCATAGGTTTGTCCATCATCACCGCATACAGGA
>PXDW01000005.1 GCA_003564925.1 Candidatus Woesearchaeota archaeon
CAGAAGCTCTTTCTCTCCCGGAACATTTAATTTTCTTGGCTCTTTTCCAGAAGTTATTATTACTGATTTTGCCTGATAAGATTCTTTATCAGTCTTTATTTCAAAGAATTTTACTTTTTTCTCAATATTTTTCACAGATTCTTCCTCATTTATTTTCACTTTATAATCCATAACATGCTTAATAAATTTCTCAACTAAGTCCATTCCCGATATCTTTTTATATCCTAGATAATTTTCAACACTTGAGCTCCAAAGAATTTGTCCGCCTATATTCTTGCTGATTAAAAGAATATTTAGCTGCTGTCTAGCAGCGTATATTGCTGCAGACAACCCTGCAGGCCCCCCGCCTATGATTATCATATCATACATTTTATTTAGATTTTATTATTTCGATTACTTCTAGCAGATTATAATTCACTAATCTCTTGTTGTGAAAGGAATTTTCCATCTTTTTCTAAGATTGGCATTTTTTTTCTTCCAGATTCTTGAATAATGTTTGTTATTTCATTTGGTTTCAAGGTTGCAATGTCTACTGATTGGAATTCAATTCCTTTTAAATCAAGCTTATTTTTTATAAGCATGCAGTCAGCACACCCTTGTTTTGTATAGAGTTTCAACATTTTATCCCTTATTAAAATCAATCTATTTTTAGATTATCTTTCCTATTTACTAACTAATGCAATTGTCGAACCATTCTCTTAATCCATCTGTATCTCCTTCTCTGTCTGGTGTCAAAAATGCTCCAACTTTTACATCATTTTTATTTAGGCATATGAATTGAGGAACTCCGCTTCCCATATGTTCCCCAAAGCATTTTTCAATCATTATATTATCATCCACATTTGCCGCATCTGCCCATACAAAAGAGTAACCTTCTTTTTCCAATTCTTCAATTGCTGGCTTCATTAAAGAGCAGAATTCGCATGTATCTGAATAGAAAAACACAACACTGTCTGCGGAAATTCCAAATTCAGCAGCGCAATCTGCAAACAAATTTGGATTACATCCAATAAAATCCCAGCAATCGGGATCTTCACAATCAACTAAACCATTTCCTGTATCATCAATCCCGTTGTCGCAAATCTCTCTTGTTGGATCAAAAACTGATCCAATTGCGTCAGCATTTAATATTATTTTGTCATCTACTTTATTAAAAAATTCTCTAAGGTTGGGGTTTGTTTTCCAAGTATTTGTATCTTCTAAGCTACTATCAAATATATAAGCTGGCAAATATTTTATATTATACTCTTCATAGATTTGCTTTCCCTCATCCGTTCCATAATCAACATACCTTTCTACAATCCCGGGAAAATAGTTTTTGTTTACTGCCATAGTGTTTTCTGTTTCACAATCAACACACCTCTCATCACTCAAAACAATTAAATCTACTTCAACAAAATCAACAAAAACACACCTTGCATTTTCAGTATTAGGGTTTTCACATTTTCCTACTTTTCCGGCTTTTTCGCAATCTGCATCAGAAGCGCATTCTGGAATTGACTTGCATTCATCATGTTCTGTAAGTTTTTGGCATATGACCCTTGTAAAAGATAGTGTGTCTCTCCCTCCTGTATACCTTTCATCGTTAAAAAACATTGTTGGGCTTCCTGTGGCTCCTACAGATTCAGCCAGCTTTACATTCTCCCTTAAGAGGTTTATCCCTTCTTCTCCTAGATAGCATCTCTTTATATTTTCAACATCAAGACCATACTGTCTTGCACAAGCTTCCCAGTTTTCAGGAATGGAAGCGCTGTCTTTGTTCTGGCATACAATCATGTCCATATATTTATCGGGATTATATTTGGCAGCGCAGAGCTGAACTATATTTCCTCTTGTTTCTGGCTCACCTTGTAAGCTCGTAAATTTTCCATCTCCAAGATATGTAGATATATAATTGAGATTGAAATCTATACAATCTCCAAATTTATCAAGTACAGGCTTAATTGCATCTTCAACTTGAAGTCCATAAATGCACTTACTCATAACATAGAAATCAACTTTGATCGTCTCATAAGGGCAAGAATCAATTTTATTGGTATTTTTTATTAATGAAAAAGCAATGCCCCCTAATACCAATATCACTACTGCTATAGATGTTATTTTCCATATATTGGTATCTAAATTTTTTAGTTTTTTGAAATTTGATTTTTTAGAATTTTTTTTAGTTTTTTTATTAATCTTATTCTTATTGTTTTTTTTTGCTTTAGTTTTCTTTTTTGAATGAGCCATTATCTAACCACCCTTTTATGAAAAAAGTATTATGATATTTAAATTTATCTTTTTTATAATTTTAAATTCTAATGGGTATTATTAAAGTTATTTTTTTTTAACCAGAAGATAGAACATTGTTAGGATAAGTAAGCTTCCTCCTATTAATAAAGATGAAATCCCGGGCTCAAGGCCTAATTTGTGAGATAAAAAATCGCTAAATCCAATTACTATAATAAATATTGAAATAAACAACAATCCAAAAACTATGCCCATTTCAATCAATTTTTTCTTTAAAGAATCAAGTTGATTTTTCAACAATACAGAAATCTTTTCAATGATATTTCCAAAAGAATCTGTAATTTTCATTATCCTGTTAAATACACTTTCTTTCTCTTCTTTTCCTTTCGCCATTTTTCTTATATTATTATCTTATATCAGTAAATTAAATATGCATATTTAAATCTTTTGATTCTATTTTGATAAATTATAATTTATTTGTAAATTACTTATAAATAAATTACTTTTAAATTTGTAAATTATCTTTAAATTACTTTATAAAAAACTAAAATCCAATTTTTTAAATATTATATTATTTTTTGAATAATAAAATAAAATTTTAAAAATTTTCATTATTCAGTAATCTTTATATAAATATAAAATATTATATAGTTATGAAATTAAATTTTTTTCCTATCGATATAAAATATGAAATAGAAAATAATAAGATAGTAACATATATATACGGCAAAACATCGGATTATAAAAGAGTGTGCTTAGTGGATGAAGATTACTTTCCTTATTTCTATGCTGTTGGAGAAAGACTATTCACATTGGCAAACGAGATAAAAAATATAAGAATAGAGGATAGAAAAAACTTATATTATGTTGTAAAAACTGAAACAGTTGAAAAAGAGATAATGGGAAAGAAGGTTGTTGCCCTGAAAGTTTATGTAAACAGGCCAAAAGCAGCTAGAATTATTGCATCTAATATTGGTTCTGGGTTTAAAACTTATGAGCATGATTTATTGTATGAAAGAAAATATCTTCTCGATAAGGATATAATTCCCCTTACATTGCATAATGTTGAAGGGGAACCTTATTTCGCTAAAATAAAGTCAGATATGATATTGAAATTAAAGTCAATAAATAATGTATCAAATGAAACATTAAGACCAAGGATTATGTCTATTGATATAGAAACTTTATACAAAAAAGAAGTTGAAAATAACCCCATTATAATAATTTCTTTATACGCCAATAACTTAAAAAAGACAATAACTTATGCAAATATAGAAAGAAAAGATACTGAGAAATTGAGGGGCGAGGCAGAACTTCTTTTAAGGTTTAAGGAAATTATTGATGAATTTAAGCCAGACATTGTTGTTGGCTATAATTCTGATAATAGCATAGGGTATATAAAAAAAAGAGCTGAAAAATATGGACTAATCATGGATATAGGGGCAGATTTTTCTCAAATTAACTTTACAAAAAAAGAAAGAGCAAAAATATTTGGAATATTACATATTGATTTGTATAACTTTATAAAAAATATTTTATCAGATTCATTGGAATCAGAGGATTATGATCTTGAATACATAAGTTATGAACTTTTGGGAGAAGACATTGAATACAATACAAAACAACTTGCTGATATTCTTAAAGATGAAAATGAATTAAGGAATTATTTTAGGGATGTTGAGCATGACGCTAGACTAATTTATAGTCTTATGCTTAATATTCTTCCGTATATACTTGAACTTGTCAAGCTTGTAAATATAAGTTTATTTGATATTTGCAGGGCAAGCACTTATCAGCTTGTTGAAAATCTGATTATAAAATA
>PXDW01000024.1 GCA_003564925.1 Candidatus Woesearchaeota archaeon
GTATATTATTATTATAGCACCAATTCCATCCAAAATTTCTTTCTCTCATTAATCTGTCAAAGAAAAGCCTTTGCCCAACTGCTGATTCCACAGTATAATCACCAATATTTTTTGATACAAACATGAGGAATGCGTTTGTAGTCTTTTTTGCCTGTGCACTTATAATTGCTGCAGTTGCTGTTGAAAAAACTTTTTTTCCTTTTTCTGAATTGCAGACAGCAAAACCGTCTGAATTACGATCAGCGCAGTCATCGTAATACAAAACAAGAGAAAGACCTCTTGCACTGCTTTTAAGATCTTCTTTTAGTCTGGTGCAGAAGTCGCTGTCATAGCTCTCCCCAAAAAATGCTCCAGGGTCTTCATCAAACTGGTCCATCATCCAGGCTAAGCTGTATAGGGAAAAATGATATATTTCTGCAGTAGCCACTTTTTTATTTTCGTTTATAGAAGTCTCAACTGCAACCCATCTACTCTCTTCTTCATCATAATAAACAATGCTTAAATCATCTTCTCTTACCCCTTCAGGCAGCAGACTCGGGTCATATCTAATGCTTAATTCTATCGGAGTTGTAAATATTGTTCCCTCAGGGCCCAATCTAAATATCTTATTTGCAACATTAAAATCAAAATACATCTGGATAATATCTTTTCCTGTTGTTTCTGCACTTATAACAATATTTTCTTTTGGCTCTTTCAATAATATGCGGGTTCCTATAGGTATATCGAGCCTTAGTCCAGAGTCGAGCTCAATAACATTTCTTTCAGTTGTTTGTTCTGAATAAGTTTCTACAAACCTTTCTTTTCTTATCTCCATATTATAAACAAAATTATCAAGTTCTGATCTTGTCATTCTACTGCTAAGCATAATAGGATAATCTAAGTTTATGATGAGATAGTTTCCCCTAACATCAATATTTATTCTTGGATCTTGTTTTTCTATACTAAGACCCTGTTTTTTAAATATTTCAAAGTCTACGCATCTATCTAAATTATCTTCAATATAATCTTCTATATTGTCTAAAGATTCCATATGGCTTATCCCATACATATCTACACCTTCTCTAGATTGCATTCTCATACAATCCTGTATCTGGTTAGCCAGCTGGACTTTTTGCACTTCAAAATTTGTTGCAATATCATCTTCCGGAACCATTATTCTAGATCTTAGAGTTATAAGAATAGTTGCAGTTATCAGGAGAACTATACCCATAAGAACAAATAAACTAATCTGAGCTTTTTTCATTATATAATCTCTTGAATAATCATATATATAAATTTTTATATTTTTTAAGGCTTAGAATATATTCCCATTTCCGTTTATCTTTTCAGTATATCTGCATTTTGGATATTTGTTGCATCCTAGAAAAGCACCATATATTGATTTTCTTACTACAAGCTTCCCTTCCTTGCACTTCGGGCACTCTTTTTCAACTTTTCCGTTGCTTATATCTTCAATTTCTTTAATATCCTCTTCTGTATGGTTTTCCATCTTGGCAGGGCATTTTGGGTCTATGCAGACTTTTTGAGGGGCTTTTGACTTTTTCATTATTAGAACCATAGGAAGGCCGCATGCCTTACACTCTTCTTTTGCAGGCCTTACTTTTGCTTTAGGCAGAGAATATATTGTCTTGCATTCAGGATAATTATTGCATGCGATAAAATGCCCGAATTTTCCGTTTCTTATATGAAGTTCTCCATTATCACAATTAGGGCATTTTCCAATATAAGTCATGACATTTCTTGTTTCATCGTTTGCTTCTACGAGCTCTTTGCCTATTTTTTCAAGATTTTTTTCAAACAAAAAAATTATATCTTGCACTTCTTTTTTGGCCCCATCAAGAACTTCTTCTGGAGTTTTTTTCTTTTCCCTTATCTCCTCCATGTCCTCTTCAAACTTTCTTGTCAATTCAGGATCAACTATTTTATGCGAGTATTTCTCCAATGTTTCTTCTGTTCTTATCCCAAGCTCAGTAGCTATTATTGATTTTCCGTCAATAAATCCGCGGTCATAAAGGGTTTCAACTATGCTGGCCCTTGTAGCTTTTGTTCCCAAGTTCTCTTTTTCAAGAGCCTTTATTATTGAAGATTCTGTGTATCTGTTTGGAGGATTTGTTTTTTTATCCAATTTCTTAATTTTAATAACATTACAAAGATCTCCGGAATTAATCTTTGGAAGCTCTTCTTCTTTTAGCGTAACATAATTCTTATATAGATCAAACCATCCTTTTTCTATGGTTGTTGTACCTTTTGTAACAAAAGTTTCATCCTTGCATAATATTTTTACGGTCATTGTTTCCCTAACAGCAGGATCTCCGAATGTTGCCAGGAATCTCCTGACAATTAAGTCATAAACTTTTCTTTCCCTGTCATCTTTGAATTTGGGAACAATACCTGTCGGATAAATGGCTGGATGGGCAGGGTCTTTTTTTGTTCCGTTATTAGGAACAAGATTTTTTTTAGCAAGCAAAAAAGAAACTTCATTTTTGTAATTTGACTGTTTTGAAAGCTTTTCCAAAATTTTATTATAACCAATTTCCTTCGGCAATTGCTGCGACGATGTTCTCGGATATGAAGTATAACCTTTTGTATAGAGCTCCTGTGCAATCTCTAATGTATGCTTCGGAGATATGTTTAAGCATTTATGGGATTCTACTTGTAAAGACGTTAGATCAAAAGGCTTCGGAGGCTCAGACTTAAACCTTTTTTTATCTACAGAATTAACCTCGGATGTTTTTTCATTTCTGCATTTTTCATATATCAACTCTGCCTTTTTTTTGTCAAATATTTTATCAAGCTCATGTAAGGCAACAATATCCGCACTATTTATTTTTCCATCAAGCTGGATCTGCCAGTAAGGCTCAGGCACAAAAGCCTTAATCTCTTTTTCCTTGTCAACTATCAATTTAAGAGCGGGTCCCTGAACTCTTCCAGTAGACATCAGCTTGAATCTTTTTACAGCCTTTACAGAAGCGGTTAGAGCTCTTGATAAATTTATCCCGAAAAACCAGTCCATTTTGTGCCTGGTTTCTCCGGCATTTGCCTGCGGCCAGTCAAGTGTTTTTGACTTATTCTCATAAGCCTTAATTAAATCATCCTTTGTTAGCGTAGAGAATTTCATCCTGTTAGCATCTTTCTGTTTGCAGGCATACCTAACTACATTCAGACCGATTACTTCTCCCTCTATATCATAATCTGTTGCGACAGTAAATTCATTAGCATCTTTAGAAAGCCTTTTTATTGTTGATAGGTATTTTTTTGTAAAGCTTGAGGCTTTGTTTAAGCCTGAGCTTGGAACCCAGCTAATATCAAAGACAGGGTAATTTGATTTTGGAATGCCCTTACTCTGGTCTAATCCATAAACATGCCCGACTGCAGAAACAACCAATATTTTTTTGTTTTTATGTGTAAGCTCATAATAAGGAACTTTCTCTTTAGAGCTCTTCCTAATCGGCTTGCTGTCAGCAAGAGATTCTGCTATCTTTTTCGCAGCTTGGGGCTTTTCTGTTATTATTAATTCATAGCTCATATTTTTTCAAGAACAAGCATTTTATTTAAAAATGTTTCTAATCAATCAAAAAAACTTATAAAATTGGCAATTATTCTAATTTTATGGAAGAAATCATTAAAAAAATAAAAAAAAGCATGTTTATAGGAGAGGATTCTCCTGATTTTTTGGATTCAAATTACAAGGTTTTTGAGCTAAAAAAGGAAAATTTTGAGTATCCAAAAGATTCTAAAACAATGCCTTTAGTATTTTTAGATGGAGGCACACAAGAATTGTTTTCGTCCCCGAATTTTGGCCTTTTTTTCAATAGGATATTTTATTGTATTTATGAGGGCAAAAAAATGCTAAAAAGAAAAAAATACGAATTTTATTCTTTGATATCTACTAAAATCAATGAAGGAAATATTTTTTTCAGCACAGAACTGTTTTTTTTAAAAGATTCATTTCAAGTACAGAAAATGGAGTTTTCTATCAAAGATGAAACATTGAGATTTGGAAAAAATATTGTTGAAATACCTTATCTGGCAAACAATGTAAGAAAATTATTAGAAATAAAAGTTGCTTCTTTGATAGACGATAAAGATTTGATTATAGTCTTGGATAGGGATATGCACCCAAAAATAACTTATGAAGATATTTTATTTAAGGAACTACATGAAAATACACTAAAAAGAAGAAATATTATCTGTGCATTGTCAAAAACCTCATCATTATTGACAAAAAAGGGAAATTCTGTAAGCGCTATTCTAAATTTAATGGGACCAAAAAAGGAATGGCTGTATAAAGTTGCTGAAACAGAAGATTTCGATGTATATTTTGTTAAGCTGAACCCAAATTCTGAATATGTTTTCAGAATTGATATTGCAAAATGTTCTGATAAAAATTTAATAATTAATAATCTCGTATTAAACTCAAATGATCCAGTTTTCTTAGGATATCCATATGGTCTGGTGAAAGCTGATTCTAATGCAAGAGTTTCAAATAAAGAGTCGGAGTTCTTGAAAATGCAGCTAATTACCAAATTTGGAGATGATTTTAGGAATTTTAAAAAATATATCCAAAGCAAAGATGCACACACCATATTGGACAATATAAGATGATTAAATGAGAATATTTTTAGATAAATTTATATACTTTCTGTTTTATAAAATTAGGCATGTATGATGTAATAACAGTCGGTTCTGCCACAATAGATGCTTTTGCTATGACCATGATGGCAGATTCAATATCTATAAAAAACCCAAAAGAGAGCGAAGTTTTTATCTCTTATCCAGCAGGTTCAAAAATAATAATAAATAATCTTGATTTTTTTACAGGTGGCGGAGGAACAAACACAGCAGTTGCATTGTCCAGGCTAGGGTTAAAAACAGCTTATTTAGGCAATCTTGGAATAGATGAAAATGGAATTCTTGTAAAAAAATTGTTAAAAAAAGACAAGGTAGATTTTATAGGAACAGAGACAAACCACAAGACAGGATATTCTGTTGTATTGGACAGTATCCAGACAGAAAGGACAATTTTAGTATATAAAGGAGCTAATGATTTTCTGAAGTTTTCGAGCATTAATAAAAAAAAATTGAATACAAAATGGTTTCACTTTGCCAGCATGATGGAGGAGTCGTTTAAAACAGTTGAAAAATTAGCAGAATATGCAGAGAAAAATAACATCAAAATCTTGTTTAATCCCAGCAATTATCTTGCCGAAAAAGGGTACGATTATTTATATAAAATACTAAGAAGAACGGAAGTTTTAATTCTTAATGACGAAGAGTCAATACTTTTGGTAAGAGAGAAAAATGTTTCAGATAGATTGAGAATTCTTGCGTCTTTTGGACCAAAATATGTTATTATTACAAATGGAAGCAAGGACCTTTACGCTTTGCATGACGGAATTATCTATATAATGACACCTACAAAACTGAAAGACATCAAGGAAACTACTGGTGCGGGAGACGCCTTTGCCTCTACATTTTTGGCAGGAATGATAAAAGGAAAGCCTATTGATATTTGCTTAAAAATGGGACTTATTAATGCTCAGAATGTTATAAAGCATTTGGGTGCAAAAAATCATCTCCTTGATAATAAAGAACTTCTTAAAGAAATGAAAAAATATAAGGTAAAGATATTAACCAAAAAAGTCAAATAATAAGTGTTCTGTATGATAAACTACAATAGAATAGGACTGGAACAGGACAAATCTAAAAATAAAGACTCGAATATTTTAAATCTAAACTATGTTAATTTAATCAAAATGTTTGTGGTAATACTTCTTTTCGCTGTTTTTGTTTTAAGCATAGCAAAATACTAATCATAACCTTCTTTCCCTATTAAGGGAACAAATGAGAAATGACCCAGAGACTCTTTTTTAAGCTTTCCTCGAAACTTTTTTGCTTTTATCATTTCGCATGAAAGAGAAGACCCTACAGGTATAACTATAGTGCCTTCTTCTTTGAGCTGCTCTAAGAGTTTTTTTGGTATTTTTGGGGAAGCTGCAGTAACAATAATTTTATCATAGGGAGACCCCTTTTTATATCCTAGAGTTCCGTCCGCTTCAATAACTTCAACATTTTTAATTTTAGATTTTTTCAGGTTTTGTCTTGCAAATTCTGCAACAGAGGGAATTCTCTCAATTGTATATATTTTTTTGCATAATTTAGACAATAATGCAGATTGGTACCCTGAGCCTGAGCCAATCTCCAAAATCTTATCTGTTTTTTTTGGCTCTAAAGCCTGTGTCATGATCATTATAGTGCTGGGCTGTGATATTGTTTGTCCTTCAATTATAGGCAGAGCAATATCAATATAAGCTTGACTTCTATACTCATCAAGCACAAAATCTTCCCTAGGTATCTCTTTAAACGCTTTTATTATATTATCGTCTTTTACTAATCCTCTATTCATCCAATAATCTATCAACTTTTCTTTCATACCCTCAGTAATATTTATAAGTTTAAAAATAATGCGAAAATTTTATATAATTATATCTTTATTACCCTAATAAATGAGCTTTATAAAATTATTTAAGGAAGTTATAAGATCAGATTTGGATAAAGTTGGCTATAAAGGATTAAACATTTCTATACTATCTAATGAAGATTTTAATGTTCCTCTTGGATTTATAATAACAACAGAAGCCTTTGAATATTTTATTGAAAAATCAGGTCTAAGACAGAAAATAGATTCTTTGCTTTCTAAAGTTGATGAGACCAACATTGAAAAAATATCACATGAAATAGGAAAGCTCATTGAGGATACTCCTTTGCCTAATAAAATTGAAGAGCAGATAATAGAAGCTTATGAATCTCTTGGTTTTGAATTAAATAGACTTAAAATTACAGATCTTCTTAATATAAAGCATTCTCCTCTTGTTGCAGTAAGATCAAGCTATACTGAAAAAATGGATGATGAGATTGTTAAGCAACTAACAGTACTTAACACAAAAGGAAAAAATAATTTGATAGGTTCAATAAAAAAATGTTGGGCATCCTCGTATGACAAAAATTTGATATTATACAGGAGTAAATCCAATTTAGAAAAAGAAAGCAAAAATGCAGTTATTATTCAGAAGATGGTGGATGCAGAAAGCTCAGGAATTTGTTTCAGCTCCAACCCTGAAAAAAGAAAAAAATCTGAAATTCTCGTTAAAGCCTGTTTTGGTTTGGGAGAGAAAATAAAAGATACTCTGTGTGACTCTTATATTGTTAATAAGGATACTTTAGAGGTTAAGGATATAGAGGTAAATGAGCAGGAATTTTCTATAACGATGGATCATGCGCAGGGAGCAATAATTAAGAAGTTTTTAAAGGAAAGAGCAAGATTGCAGAAGCTGAACAACAAGCTTATTTCAGAGGTTGCAAGAATAACAAAGAGGATAGCGGAGCATTTTGAAAAAGACCAGATTGTTGAATGGTCAATAAGCAAAGAAAAGATTTTCATTTTGCAGTCAAAAGACCTTGAGATAGAGTTTGCTGATGAAGGGATTAAGCAGGAAGAAAAAGAAGAGAAAAAGACAGTAGATATATATGAGCCAACATTAGAAAATGATTTTAAGGTTTTAGATGAGATGGAGTCTGAAGAGGAATCTAAGGTGAAAACAGGCTTTGAGACTTTTGACTCAAAAGAGAAGGTTTCAGAAATTGTTGTTTCAAATGAACCTGATGAAGATTCGGTTCCTGAAAAAACTGAAGAGGAGATAAGGGAAGTTGAGGAAAAAAGAACAGAAAAGGATTTTTATGATTTTACTGAAAAAGTGAAGGAAAAAAATGAAGAACATATACCAACAGTTGATGAGCTTGAAGAATTTGATGATGTAAAGGATGACCAGGAAGAACCAAAGATTACAGAGGATATTGTTGAGGAAAAAGAAGAGTCTTCATTTGATTTAATCAAAGAACTAACAAGAAAAATGGAACAGCAGTTCAATGATGATGACATAGAAGGTTATGAAGAAACAAGAAAAGAGTTGAAAAGAACTCTGGAGGAGTTATGATGGAAAAATACAATATTGATAAGGAAAAAATTAGTATCGAAATGAATTTTAATGAATTAGTTAAAATGGTCTCCTCACTTAAAACAAATATAGACCAAAATGTTGACGATGCAGTTAAATATACTAACATTATGAATCACTCTAAACAAATAATGCTAATTGCAAAAACTATTTTTAAAAAGTCTGAAGCTATAAAAAAGAAGTTAAGGTGATATTAACTCAGTATATATTTTTGGATTATAATACTTTCAAAACAAATTCTTTTCAAGAAGTCTAGAAAACTCTTATATCCTAAATAGATAGCAAACTATATAAACTAATTTATTTACAATATTGAAAAGAATGGCAAGAGGAAGACCTGTTCAGAGCGAAATAAGGCAGAATATTGCAGATATTCTGTATTTTCTAGGAAAGGCTTATGGTTATGAAGTATACAAACACTATCTTGCTTTATTCCCGAGATGCGCCCAGAAATCCATTTATTATCATTTAAATAAAGGCGCTGCTTTAGATGAGTTTGAGATAGAGGAAATAAAGAATGAGCAGGGAACTTATTCATGGGGAGATTCAGCTAAGAAAGTTTATTACAAAATTGGAAAGAAGGCAAAGCCAAGATTAAATAAAAATCTTAAGAATTATTTCTCTAAGAAAAAATAGCAAAAGGATTTCCAACATACTGAACTAACAGCCCCAAAACAATAGAGAACAGCATTAATGAGCTTATAAAAACAAATATCCGCTTTGCTTTCTCTTTATCCATTATTTTTTCCAGCGAAACTTTTAATATTCTACCTCCATCTGTTATTGCCAGAGGAAGCAGATTCACTAATCCTATAAGGAAGTTTAACCAGAATAATATCCATAGGAATGAAAACAACCATGTAAAAGGTCCCTCTATAAAACTAAATTGTTCTTTGAAACTTATCCTGTTCCTTATATTGGAAACACCTATCATTGATCTATTGTCGATTCTTTGTGTTACAACAGCATATGTCTCATTTTCAGTTCCAAGGTATATTGTTTCATTCACAGTGCTGTTGAAGTGCATGTAGCTTATAAATTCGTAAGCGTCCTTTACTGTTTTATTGTTAAATGAAATTATTGTCATATCGCTTTCTAATCCAGCCTTTGCTGCTGGCATTGTTTCATTGATTACATCAAACGAAAATCCAATAGGCTCTGTTATTCTATTTTGTATAGGAACTAAGATAAAACTCATTACAAGAAAAATTATTATCGCTAATATTATATTCGCCATAGGACCTGAAGCAAATATGGAATTTTGAACTTTTGCCGGCTGCTTTATGAGCTTTTTTTCATCAGGCTCAACAAAAGCAAGAGGAAGTATCGGAACAATAACTGAAAGAAATCCAAAACCGCTCGACTTGACTTTCATTTTATAAGTCCTTGCAACCACACCATGGCTAAACTCATGCACGATCATTAATATAAACAAGGCAAGAATCCACTGGACAAAAGGCATATAGCCTATAATTGGAGCTTCTGTAAAAGGAAGCACCAAAGCCATACCCGCATCAGTAACTCTTGGCTTTACAATAAGGTTGAATGTATTTATTAAAACAGTTAAAAAAACATAGATCATACCTAAAAAACCAACCCCCATAGAAAAATAGCCAAAAATCTTTATTATTTTTTTATATTTTTTTGCAATCTTGTCCATAATATTAATTCCAAATTTAGTCCTAAAAAGAACCAAATATAAGAATGGGAACATGATTTTCTCAATTTTCAGCTTTTTTTTATTTTTAATCAAGAAAATACCAATCGTAATAACAAAAATTATGGCAATTAAGATATCATAATTCATTTTATTTTTTTCTTACTGTTCTAAGAGCTTTGCTGTTGCATTTTCTGCACTTTATTTTCCCGTCAAGAACCTTTATATTAGGGGTTCTAATTTTACTTTTGCATTTTCTACATACAAATATATTGTGGAAATTTCTAGCTTCTGCTTCTGCGAATTTTGCCATTTTATTGCACCTGTTTCATAACTTTATCTGCCAATATTACCCAATATAAGATTGTTGACCCTTCTACGCAATTGTCTTTTAAATCTTCAGGTATTTTTAAATCAAATGTTTCATATGTTTCCATATCCATTACATTTGCAGAATCGCCGCTTATCGACAATACTTGGGCGTTTCTTTTGTCAATTATAGGAACTTCAATACTATCATGACCTGGCATGACAACAACTCTTTTTTTTCCGTCTATCATTCCGCTTCCGGAAAGCCTAACTTTTGCATGTCCATGTTTTCCTGGTCTGCTAATTTGGACATCTGTTACAATACAGGCAGCTTCCTCTAGAATAACATAATTTCCTTTTTTTAGCGACCCTACACTAACTATCTTTTTTTCCATATTAATCCTCTATAAATACCTAAATGAAAGAAATTATAGTTTATTTAAATAATTTTTGGTAATCTAAATAGACTCTTAAGACGATATTTAGCCAGAAAAAATTCAAGCTTTTTTTCTATCTCAGGATCTTCAAACTCTTTTTCTTTTCTTTTAAATTCTGAAGTGTGGTGGTAACTTCTTCCGTTTTTGCTGTAGAACTTATGTTTCTTATGCAAAAGCTCATGATACATTATATAATCAATAAATTCAGGGCTTTGCTTGAAAACATTTGATATTATTACTGTATCAGAGCCATATTCGTAGCTTCCGAGTTTTGAAAACGAGTCTTTTCCGAACTTCAAGTTTGGCTTTTCTATCATTCCGAAAAAATATTTTTCATTAACTCTTTCGAAAGACTCATCAAGTATAGGATCTGATTCTGTCTTTTCTATTGTGTAATGCACTCTTTTTATGAAAATATTATACAAGTCGATGTTTGTTGTTCTTATTTTTGTTTTAAAAACCCGGTTCAGCAAAGACTGTATCAAACCAATCTGTATCTCTTTAGAGACACCTTTCCATTTTTTGCTCAAATTAAAGCATAAAGAATCTTGGGTGTATTTTACATTCGCATTATAATCATTAAACTTAGCAGAATATTTAATTTTAGAATTATAACAGAATTCCTTATCCGGATATAGCCCTTCAAATGCTTCTTTTATGACCGACATCTTTATGAAATCTCATATCTTAAGATAGCCGCTATCTTTCCAATATCCCTAAGTTGCACACCTTCTCTTGTTTCTGTGGATATTATCTGTACATCTGTTGAGTATTGCTTTGCTATTTCATCTAACCTGCTTATCACTTCTTCGCTAAGATCTTCTGACAGAAGCAAAGTATCAACAACACCATTATTTAAGTTCTCTTCAACTTCTTTCAATCCATAGCTCACCATATTCGGCTTCTTGCTTAAAAGTTCAAAAAAACGCTGCATAATTTGTTTTTCAGCAGCAACCTCTTCGTTTGCCAGTACATCTTGTGATTTGTCAAGAAGCTCCTGAAGCCCGAACTCACCTGTATAACTTAGGTCTTTTATCGCGATTATTTTCCTTTTGACCTGGTCTGTTATATAGTTGCCCTCTACGAAATCATGTTTTGTAGGACCAGGACCTCCAACAATAATTCCTTTTACATCTTTATTTTCCAAAAACTGCTCTTTCATCATATTCCCTATCTTTTTGTAAAAGTCTTTTGCAGCTCCTTCTCTAAGCCTCTCAAATCTTGGAGCCGAATTATGTACAAATATGCCATTAGCTATAAAATTCATATTTTTTACAGATATGTCTACCATATCAGTCTTTTTTCTAATTACTTTTATTTCATTAATCCTTACTGGCAATAGTGGGATTTCCATTATCTGTTTTAGTTCAGAATATAATTTTTTATCCTTTATATTATTCAGGATAGATTTCCTGAATATTTCTTTGCTCATCATTCTTTCGTTTCTGAAGAAGCTGCTAACTTTAGGAAATAATTCTAAATTATACCCTGCTTTTTCTATTATTTTTCTTACTTTACTTCCAGGAACTGCTATCTGCCTGACATAACATCTGTCTGTTTTATTTTTTAATGTTCCTTTTAATCTTTTGTCTTTAATTTTTGAGCTAAACCCTATAACCTTGTCAAATAACTTTAGAGATTTTTTCTCAGATATTTCTAAAACATATCTTTTATTATTGGAGTAAGGATTTCGGCTATTGTCATATTCCATAACAGAAGAAATAATCCCAAATCTTAAAAATAACATCTGGATTTGCTGAGCAAGCACTTTATTATTAATTCCTAATCCTAATTTACTAGACACATAACCTTCTGCATCAAAAAATCCTCTTAAAAATGCTGCAATAATACTATTTGGAGATTTCAGTATTTTTTCAGGAATTACAGAATCTCTTGCTTTTTTCAATTCAGGAAACTCATTTTTAATTAACCTAATTAAAGGCCTGCTTGTAAACCTTATTTGGTGATAGTTTTTTGTTTCCCTAAATTTATAACTGGATTTTATGCTAAAAAACTTGTTGTATTTTTTTTGATAGCTTAAAGCTATTTCTTTATTCTGCTCAGAAAAGGAAATTCTGTATTTTTCTATGGAGCCATCACCCATAAGATAACCTAAGAACTGCGCAAAATCTTTATCTATTTTTTCAGGAAGTTTTATATCTCTATATAAATATGGCTCAGAATTTTTTTTAAGAAAATTTTCAAAATCTATATTTAACCTATTGCATAATTTTTTTAATAAATCTCTTTTAATATTTCTTTTGCCCAGCTCTATAGCAGAAATTGCTGTTTGTGTTACTTCTAATTCTCTGGCTAGTTGTTTTTGGTTTAAACTTTTTTCCAATCTTTTCTTTTGCAATAAATTTCTCCCTTCATTAGTTATAGTGGTGGAATTGTAGTATTTTTTTGGATATAATTTCTGTATTTTTCCTTCCACATCAATTCTTTCAGGCATTATTAAATAATCATCAACTTTTAATTTTTCTGCACTTTTTTCTATAATCTTTCCATTATATAAAACAAAAAAAATGTGGTCTTTCGAAGTTTCTAGAAACAATCTAGGATGTTTTGTAATTATCTTATATACTTGGCTCTTTTTTACATTCCATTTGTCTGTAATGTTAGAGTCTTTGATTGAATTGGCTTTTATAGCCATGCTCTTAACAATATTTGGATTATGAACTTTTTCAATTTTTGAGAGGGGACCATCAGATAATTGAATTAAAGAATCTTTTGTAAGACATTGTCCTCCGGCTCTTGTTTTTCCTGGCACATTTGATTTAGACTTTGAAAGTTCTATAATTGTCTTTCCTTTCAATAATGCGATATTCGCTTCTCTCCTGTCCATAACAACCATTCCATATACTTCTTTAGTTTCAAGCATCTCTCTTAATGGGTCCAGAAGAAACTCTTTATCGCATCTGTAAAGCCTTATATTTATAGGAACAGGCGGCTCCACGCTCCAAACTTGGTAGTCCTGTTGGCCTTCTCTTTCTGCAACATTTCCAGAAAAAATAGCCAGCCCATTTTCAGGGGTCTGCTTAAAAAGCCTAAGATGCTGTATCATTTTTTCAAGCGCAGATATTACATTTTCTCTTGTTGATTTGCTTTTTATATTTGTAGCTGTTCCCTGCTCTTCTGAGAGGTGGTTTATTATATTATTTAAGTCGTACCCCTGTGGAATGTAAACTGTTACAAGTTCAGTGTGTCTCCCCCTATATTTTTCTAAGTTGCTTACTAATTTTCCAAGCTTATATCTTTGCGATGCGTTGATTGCCATATTTTTTTAGAAATAGACAATATTTAAATATCTTATTAATTTTTTTATCTTTATGTATTTGTACAGCTGCATTATCGGAACCTTTGTTTTCAATGAACATTTAAAGCTAAAAGAGAAAATATTGTTTAATGACAAGGAAATAATACAGAACTATTTGTTATTGGAACAGAACAAAGAACTCAAGACTGAAAAAAAGCTTAAAGAGAGGTACAGGATAGAGGTTATTGATATAACCCATAAAAAATTTTTAAATGTTCTGGATTTTTTAAAAGACTACTCAGAAAATTTCTACAAAGCTAATATAATAATAACAAAATACAAGATAAGCACATCAGTTAACGAAGACAATCTGATAATACAGACAATTGATAATATATCTGAGATTGATAAAGTTACCAATATATTGGTAAAAAGACTGAGGGAATGGTATTCCTTGTATTTTCCCGAGCTCGACAGAAAGATAGAAAACAATAAAGATTATGCCCAGCTTATAATAAAAAAAGATAAGGACAGCCTTACAAAGGACTTAAAAATAAAATTTTCCATGGGGGCATCACTTAGAAAGGAAGATGTTTCACAGATTATAGAATTGGCTAAGCATGCCAATTCCCTTTATTTGTTAAGGGAAAAAAATGAGAAGTATTTGGAGTCAATAATGCAAAAATATTGCAAAAACCTTAATTTCCTTGCAGGAACATTGGTTTCTGCAAAGCTGATTGCACAGGCAGGTTCTCTGAAGAAGCTTTCATTGTTTCCGGCTTCAACAATACAGGTTTTAGGAGCTGAGAAAGCTCTTTTTAGGCACATTACAACAGGAGCGAGAACTCCAAAATATGGTATAATAATGCAGCATCCTTTTGTCCAGAACGCAAGGAAAGAAATAAAGGGAAAGGCCGCAAGAACTCTTGCTGATAAGATAAGTATTGCAGCAAAGCTTGATTATTTCAAGGGTGATTTCAAAGCCCCTTCAATAAAAAAGGAGATGGAGCAGAAATTCAAATAAAGCATAAAATGAAAGTTTATTTTGTTACGACAAACAAGCATAAATTTGAGCAGGTAAAGGATATACTTAAGGATTACCCTATAGAGTTGGAAAGAATTGACATGAAATATGAAGAAGATCATGATAAGAGCATGGAAGAAATATCGAGAACAGCCGCAAAGAAATTAGCCAATGAATTGAATAAGGCAATAGTTGTTGAAGATACTGGTTTATATTTTGAAGCCTATAATAATTTTCCAGGTGCATTGCCAAAATACATATTTAATTCAATAGGATACAAAGGTATTTTCAAATTGTTGGAAGGAGAATCAAGAAAAGCTTATTTTATTGCTTATGTTGCATTCTGTGAGCCTGGAAAAGAGACTATTGTCTTCGATGGAAGAGTTAATGGAAAAATAACGGATAAAGTTTATGATGAAAGCATGGATGAAATGCCTTATGCCAAGATATTTATTCCTGATGGACATGACAAAACATTTACAGGAATACCTATCTCGGAAAGAAGCAAAATTTCCCACAGGGCAGAAGCTTTTAAAAAATTTGGTGAATATATTACAAAAAATCAAAATGAAGCAATTCAAAAATTTTAAAGCTGTATATGAAAAGCCTAGAGGAAAGCGCTTTATTCTTTTAACTAAAAATATTGTTCCCGGGAAAAAAGTTTATGATGAGCCCCTAATAAAAGATAAAGGCATAGAATACAGAGAATGGAACCCAAACAGAAGCAAGCTTGCAGCAGCTTTAATGAAAGGTATAAATGACATACACATCAAGGAAAATGATTATATTCTTTATTTGGGTGCAGCCTCAGGCACAACCGCATCCCATTTATCTGATATCATTGGAAATAAAGGTTTTATTTATGCAGTGGATTTCTCCCCTAGAGTTGTTCGTGATCTAGTTTTTGTAGCAGAGAACAGAAAAAATATAGCTCCAATTTTAGCGGATGCATCAAAGCCAGAAACCTACTATAAAAATATTTCAAATGTTGATGTAATTTACCAAGATATAGCACAGAGAGAACAGGCTGATATTTTTCTTGGCAATTTTAAATTCTTAAAAAATAACGGGACTGCAATCCTATGCGTCAAGGCAAGGTCTGTGGATATTGCAAAGAAGCCGAAGCAGATATTCAAGGAAATGAGGGAAAGGCTTGAAAAAGAGACTAAGATCATAGATTATAAAGAGCTAGGTCCTTTTGAGAAGGATCATGCAATATTTATTTGTAAAAAGAAATAGTTTTATATATAATTTCGTACTTTTTATAATAAATGAAAATAAAACAATATTGCTGTTGCTGTTAATTCTTGCATTGTTTTAGTTTTGACTTTAAAAATTATTCAAGTTTAAAATGACAAAAAATAAGATACTAAAGCTGATTGGAAAAAGCAAGTTAATATTTGCGAATTTCAAGATATTTACAATATTTCCGGACAGAGGAGAAAGATATTTAAGTATGGGGATTTATAAGTGATATCATGAGATTATTAACAGAAAGACTTTACATAAGGCCTTGGGAAAAGAAGGACATAGATGTAATGGTGGAAATGCTACATGATAAATCTGTTTATAGATTCACAAGAGTCCCATATCCTTATAATAGAAAAGAAGCTTATAAATTTTTAAGAAGAATAAAAGAAGAAAAAAGCAAGAGTTTTGGTGTATTCAAGAAGAAAGATAATATTTTAGTTGGGAGTTGTGTTTTAAAGGGAATAGACAAAACAATAAAAAAAGCTGAAATTGGGTATATAATACACAGGAAACATAGAAATAA
>PXDW01000055.1 GCA_003564925.1 Candidatus Woesearchaeota archaeon
AAAAGGCTCTTTCCTATATGATAAACAATAAAAGATTGATGGAAGAGATGAGTGAAAACTCTTACAAATACGGAAGAAATATGGTATGGAACAAGGTTGCAGGCAACCATATGAATATTTTCAAAAAAGTTACTGAAAACAAGGATATAAGTTATTCTTTCCCAAAAATAAATCTTGGCCATCTTAAAAAGATGACAGATACTACAGGAATAATACAGCATGCAAAGCATTCTATACCTGAAAGGGATACAGGTTACACTTTAGATGATAATGCAAGGGCCTTGATAGTAGCTACTAAATACTATGAGTTAAAAAAGGATAGCAAAATTCTAGACCTTATTACAACCTACTTAGCATTTATTAAACACGCTCAAAAAGAAACCGGAAATTTCTATAACACCATGTCTTATAACCATGATTTTGTAAATGAGCCAGAAAGTGAAGATTCATACGGAAGAGCAATATGGGCCTGCGGAACTCTTATAAACAGCTCAGTTTATGATAATATAAAATCCAATGCAAAATTCATATTGGATAATGCCCTTAATCTATATGACAATTTTGAAAGCCCAAGATGTATGTCATTCACAATTATAGGTTTATATGAATATTATAAAAGCGCAAAACAAGATGATTTGAAGGAAAAGATAAAGGTTTTGGCCGACAGGCTTGTTGATTTATTTGAAAAAGAAAGCTCTAAAGACTGGAAATGGTTTGAGCCTTATCTGACTTATTCAAATGGTGCATTGCCTGAAGCTATGTTTTCCGCTTATGAGATAACGAAAGATAAAAAATATCTTAAAGCTGCAAAAGAGTCCCTAAGTTTCTTGGAAGAGATAACAATAGTAAATAATAAGGTTGTTCTTATAGGGCATGACGGCTGGTTCAAGAAAAACGGAAGAAGAGCCTTATACGATCAGCAGCCGGTCGATGCAAATTCTCTTGTCAGGGCATTTCTGGCAGCGTACAGAGTAACGAAAGATAAAAAGCATTACAGCAATGCAATCCTTTCATTTGAATGGTTTCTTGGAAGAAACAGCCTTAACAGAAGAATATATGATGATGTTACGGGAGGATGTTTTGATGGTCTCAACCCAAAAGAAATAAATTTAAACCAAGGCGCGGAATCAACTATATCTTTTTTGATGGCTATGTTATATCTTGAAGAGACAAAATCAAATAAATGATTCTTAAATATAATTTGTTAGTACAAAAGCCTAAAAACCTAAATCTGATTATAAAAAATTAAAATTATTAAAAATATTTATATACTGGCAATGTATATCGATATTGGGTGATATAATGGCTCCAGAATATGATGAAGAAAATTGGGGTAATGGCGAAGAAGACAATAAAGACGATGATTTTGATGAATGATAATAAAATTATTTTTTCTCGGGCTTTTCTGCTTCTTTATCAGCAGGGGCCTGTTTTTCCTTTTCTGGACTAGCCTCTTCAGCTGGCAGAAGCTCGCTTATTATCTGTTCAGGTATTTCCGCTTCGTGAAGTTTTGACTTTATGGCCCCTTTGTCTTTACCAGACATAGAATCGATTATCTCTTTTGCTGTTTTTTCATATTCAGCCCTTCTTTCTTCCATTTCTTCCTGAAGCTTTTTCTTCTCTTCCTCTAGTTTTTTCATTTCTTCAGCTGAAAGCTCTGTCTTTCCAGACAATATCTTTTCTTTAAATTTTCCCTGGTTTATATCTTCGATAGTATCTCTTGGGTTTTTTCCCTCAACTAATAGCCCCATAGAGTCACAAGTGCCTATTATTTCTTTAACTCTGGAAACATTGTCTTTGCCAAGCAAAGAATCCTCTTTCATTCTTGCAATTTTGATAATTTGCTCTATTTTTAAATCAGCAACCTTGTCTGCTTTCGGGTTTGAAGAGCCTTTTTGAATACCTGATTCTTTAATTAATAAAGATGAAGCCGGAGGCGTTCCTACAGTAATGGTAAATTCTTTTGTTTCTGAATCTACAACTACTTTTACAGGAACCTGCATTCCATTGAATTCGGCAGTCTTTTTATTTATATCTGATACAACCTGCCCTATATTTACTCCCAGAGGTCCAAGTGCAGGTCCTAAAGGCGGAGCAGCAGTAGCTTTTCCCCCTTCAATTAAAACATCTATAGTCTCTTTAGCCATATCACCAAGAATTTAGCGTGTATTTATAAAGGTTTTGTTTATATTTATTGATAAATAAATCTTATTCTAGTATATTTTTTTAGCTAGATATACCTTTTTCCCATTATATTCTTCTTTTAAAACTATCTTTATATTTATATTGCCTTTTTCCCTTATTCCCGGCAATAATATGTAATCACCTATTATTTCTTTCTCTTCATAATCTTTTTTTAAACTTAGAACGGATATTGAACCATTGTCCCAAGGTATAAAATTTTTATTATATTCTCTACCTATTGAGTATTCTAAATTATTTATTTCTTTAAAGCCTTCTAATAGAGAAGCTTTCTGGTCCAATATAGCCTCATTTGTTTTATAATTCTCAATAGCAGAACTCAAGTCATTATTGTCACGATGATTAATTTTCATAAAAAAAATAATAACCTACTAATATAAAAATTAATTTATTTTATCAATAACTTTTGAATTTATTGTGTAGTAATTTTTACTGTTTGATTTGCATATATTTGTTGTTTTTACTTTGTAAATGCCGCTTTGCAGGCCTTTTTTCTTTGCATTTAATATTATATAGCTTATTTTAAGATTTTCATCATCGATTTTATTCGATATCAATAGATTTTTATCTTCCAATAAATCAAATTTTCCTTCATATGTCCGGCCTTTTTTGAATATTTTATCAGGAATTGGATTATCTTCCACTATATCTGAAATGCTCATAAAAAAAGAAATAATAATGCCATATATAAATTTATTCTATATTTTATCCAATTATTCTTCAGCTTCCCTTCTTATAACTTTTATAGCATCAAGCTTTAAGGTTATTGGAATAGGAACTGCTGCTTCCAAAAGCTCAACAACAACTTCTTCTTTTGCCTTGTCAACTCTGGTTACTTTACATTTTTCCCTTTTGAATGCGCCTGATATGATTTCTGCTATATCGTTCTTTTTTACATTTATGTCTTTCTTTACCTGTTCAAGCATATGTTCTATCTCATTATATTGAACTTCATTAGGCAAAACACCTCTTGCATAAGGAACATTAAATGCTGCCTGTTCTGCATCCTGCCTGGACTCAGCTTCGACAAATATATAGCCCCTCATCCCATGGGCCCTGATAACAGAATAAACACCAAGATTCTTCTTTTTAGCATTGCTAGTAACAAAATCCATTACCTGATCTTCCCTGTTTGCAGTAGTTCTTATGCTGTATATGTGTGTCATTATAAAAAAACCTGCCTCATAAACTGTATAATAAATCCTATAAGTCCTATCAAAAGTATGCCAATAGCAGAAACTTTTACAATGTTCTTAAACTCTTCCTTTGTGGGTTTTCTTGTGACTCTCAAAACCCTTTTGCATTCTTTTGTAAATTCCTTTAACTTTCTAAGTAAATCTTTTATCATTTTAATCTATAAACTCAATTCCCAGCTCAGACTCGATTTCCCTTTTCTTTTCTTTTGAAATCTTCCTCTGAGTTCCGAATATCTGGTTGCTTTTTACTCCTGTAACTATAAGCATAGTTCTTATTGCGCCTTCTAAATCATCAGATATTATTGCTCCCCAGATTATCTTTGCGTCCTCATCAAGCCTTTCTGATATGGTCTCGACTACTTTTCTTGCTTCTTCAAGGGTCATGTCCTGTCCCCCTGAAACATTTATTAAGGCTCCGTCCGCTCCGGAAACATCGACATCAAGTAAGGGGTTTTGTAAAGCCTTTTCTACAGATTCAACTGATCTGTTCTCTG
>PXDW01000037.1 GCA_003564925.1 Candidatus Woesearchaeota archaeon
ATATGTTTTGTCTGAATTCAGTCATATCTATAATCTCTAAATCCATTTCCTGCTTCTTTGCTTGCGCTATAGCTCTAATTTCAGATACATCTACAGCAGACCTTTGCTCTCTTGCTGTTTTACCTTCTCTGCCAAGGTCAGTGATTTTTAAGCCCATTTCCTCTGAATCTGCTGTACTATCAACATCTATCTTCCTGTTCTCAACTGCTTGATGCTCTCCCTGATCTAAAGCATCTAATTCTATTATACCTTCTACTGCTTGTTTTTCTATATTTTGTTGAGCATAAATAAAATTGCTAAGCAGAAAAAGAACAGTAAGAAATATTATTGTTTTTTTCATAATATCACCTCTAATTTTGTCTGAAATTTGACTAACATTTTTAAATTTTAAAGCAAAGCTATTTAATCACTTTTATTTAAGCTTGCAATATTTATAGAATCATATAGCTCTCTTATATCATTATATAGCTTTGTTCTTTTTGGTTCTGACAGCTGCTTATTCATAAATTCGAGCCTTAGACTGTTATAAATGAATTTGGCCTGCTCAAATTTTCTCTGGGAAATAAGTTCTTTGCATTTTTGTATAGACTCTTCCATAGTAAGTTTTCTATCTGACATATCAGGAACCCTAAGAGATTCGGCTTTTTTTATATCGTTTATAGATATTTTATCTGATACAGGCATCCCGTGAATTTGAGATATCTTATTGTTTAGATATGCATGAAACTCATCATCTTCCAGTTTCATTTTTTCTTTTTCAAATTCAGCCATAGCAAAATCAAGGGCTCTGTCATCTATATCTATTTCTTTTTCTTTCTTCTCAAGATCTTTTTCTTTCTTCTCAAGATCTTTTTCTTTCTTCTCAAGATCTTTTTCTTTCTTCTCAAGCTCCTGTTTTTGGCTAGCTAGGTATTTTTTTAATGATTTAATCTCATTTATTAAAGAACTATACTTATCTGACTTTTCATCCAGATATTTTTTCTTTTTTTTCAACTGGCTTTCTTTTTTATCAAGATTTTTTTTCAATGAACCTATCCTTTTGATTTTAGCTTCTCTAGATATCTTCTTATCTTCTTTGACGCTTGAGAGCCTTTTTGAATTTTTCGTTGCATACTTATTTTCTTTTTTGTCTTTGTCTTTTATAGGGCACACTTCTTTTTTGCTAGAATTTTTTATTTTTTCTGGTTTTTTCTTCGTTTTTTTGTTTTTGGTTTTATTGTCAGAAACTTTTGTAGTACTTTTACTTTGTTGCTTTTTTTCTTGTTTTTTTGATTTCCTTTTTATTTTATTGTTGGTCATGCTAGGCTCTTTTAATTTTGCGTTAAGCCTGTCTATCTCTAGTTTTGCTTTGGCCAGAGGTTCAGCAGGTTCTTTCACCTCTTTTTCCCCAGCTGAAGGCTCTGGAAGCTCTTTTAAAGAAAAATCTGTTTTTATAAGATTTTCTTCATTAAGCTTTTTTTCTGTTTTTAGAACATCATTTATAATTTTATTAGAATTTTCTGTTTCTTCTTCTTTTTTTACAATATTATCTTTTTCTACAATTTTTTTTTCTATGTTTTCTTCTTTTAATTTAGGACTTTCATTTCCAACAGAAGGCTTGGGCATAAAATCCTCATCTTTGATAGTTGAATCATCCTTTAATTTTATGGGCTCTAATGGTTGAAGTTTTTGATTTTCTTTTTTCCTGAATATCCTCCCTAACAATCTTCTCTTTTTTGGCTTTTCAGAAAATAATTGCTTTGGTTTCTCAGACAAAACCTGATTGGATTCTTTTGATATCTTAGGGTTTGTGTCTTTTTCAGATATGACTGGTTTTAATTTTTCCTCTCCGAATATAGATTCGGGTTTTGGAAGTTCTTCTCCTAAATGCTCGAGATTATTAGAAGGCGATTCTGGAGAAGGTATTTTTATATCAGCTAAAGGCTTTTTTTCCATCTTAGGATCTTTTTTTTTCTTTTTTAAAAAAGAAAAAATAGGCTTATTTTCAGAATGTTTTAATAAACGCTCTAATCTCTCCTGCTCTTTAACATCAGCAAGAATCTCTTTGTTTATATTATCAAGATTTTCTTTCTCCATTAAGACGCTATTAATCTTATCTATTTATATAATTTTGTTGTAATTATAAAATAGAAAAAATTTGTTGTTTAAAACTAGTAACAAATAAAAGAAAAAATAAATAGATTTACTCTTCTTTATTCTCCTCTTCATCAGAACCTTCGATATATCCTGAATCCAAGTCTTCACTAGTTTTATCTGTTTCTTCATCATCAGAACCTTCGATATATCCTGAATCCAAGTCTTCACTAGCTTCGTCTTTTTCTTCGCTTACATCTTCTGATGTATCTTCAACATCATCTGAATCTTTGCTGTCTTCAGATTCTCTTGCTTCATCTTCAGATGAATTATCTTCCATTTTATTCTCTTCCTGAAAATCTTCTTCAGGTTTTGTTTGTTCTATATTCTCTTCTTCCATTGTATTTACCTCCGTTGATGATATACATCATTAATTTTTATTTTCCTTTTGTTTTGGTTATTTTTTTACTGCATTGATTTATTTTTATAACAATCAATGCTTTGTAATTTGATTAGATATAATCAAGATATGAACATAGATTTCAATGCTCATTTAAAAATTTTTTGGAAAATTCAAAAGAAATAATAAAAATAAAAAAAATTATATTATGAACTTAGGCTCATTATTGATGATAATATTTACATCAATAGAACTGCTTGCCCCGTGTTCATCTATAGCAGTTATAGTTACAGTATATTCTCCACTAGCTTCTCCCCAAGCAACTGTTTTTTGGTTTGAATCCATCCAGCCTGAGTATGTAACTACAAATTCATCACCATCTGGATCTACTACCACTGGATCAAGAGTTATTGTCCTTGTTCCATCAGCAGGTATTACCACAAAAATGTCATCAATTGGCTCTATAATTGGAGGGTTATTAACTGCATCTACAATTATATTGAATTCCTGGCTTATCTCATTGACCCCATCACTAACAATAACACTGGCCCTGTAAGTTCCAGCATCACCTATCTCTGTCTGCCATTCTCCATCTTGATCTAATGGATCTGAAAACTCTATTGTCAATTCATCGCCATCTGGATCTCTTGCATTAACTATAACAGAAACTCTTTCACCTTCATCTACCCTTATATCATCAATTCTTTCCATCACAGGAGGTCTGTTTACTTCATTAACTACAATCAGAACGTCTTTGCTTACTTCATTTATTCCATCACTTGCAGTTATTGTGACAATATATTCTCCAGCATCATCATAGGTTGTCCTATAGGTATCTGTAGTCATCCATCCTGAATATGTTAAGGTTATTTCATCATCTTCGGGATCTGTAACTATTGGCCTTAGCCTTATTGTCTCTCCCTCGTCAACCTCAATTATAGAAGGCATTTCTATTTCAGGAGGCAAGTTTAATGGCTTTACTAATATTACAAAGTCCCTAGAAATCTGGCTTACACCATCTGAAGCTACCACTGTAGTTACATAAGTTCCAGCATCACCTATCTCTGTCTGCCATTCTCCATCTTGATCTAATGGGTCTGAGAAAGTGAAAGTTACTACTTCTCCGTCTGGATCAACTGCTGTAGGAGATAATCTGACAGTTTCCCCTTCTACTACAACTACATCAGCATCTTCTTCTATTTCCTCTACAGGTTCTGTTATAATGCCTGGGATATCTTCATCAGGTATGATTTCATCATCAGGTATGATTTCATCATCAGGTATGATTTCATCATCAGGTATTATTATCTCA
>PXDW01000035.1 GCA_003564925.1 Candidatus Woesearchaeota archaeon
AAATTCAACATTTTTCATATCCATGCCTGAAGCTTTCCATACTTCAATAAAATATTCTCCCGTTATTTTTATCTTTTCTAGGTCTCCGCCGAGCTTATTATTCATCAAAGCGAACCAGTCAGCTACCCAAAATTTGAAATGTATACCTGCTTTTGTAAGCTTGTTTACATTTATAGCCCTTAGAATTCCCTGCGCTATATGTATTCTCCCAGAAGGCTCAAAACCATCATAAGCAACAGGGTTCTTTTTTTTCTTTAGAAGTTCCAATAATTCATCTTCTGTTACTATTTCCTCTCCAACTTCTTTTATAAGGTTTAATCGTTTTTGTAAATCCATTTTTAAAAATCCCCGTGCCCGGACTTTCATCAGATTCTACGTTTCTATTTAATTTCGTGAAATCTTATTTTGAACCAGGAACCTTTCGGTCACGGCTGATTGCCTTTCATCCAACTCTATGAGCAGTCAAACAATATCTACAGCCGAACGCTCTAGCCGTTGAGCTACACGGGGGATATATTCAAAAAGAAAGTACTTATATTTAAATTATTTGGTATAAAATAAGAAAAATTAGGTAAATATATTTCTAAAAATATGAATTATATTCAATAAATGTAAATAAGTGTTGTATATAATCCGAAAAAACAAATACATTTGCAAAAAAATCAAAAATATCTAACATAATTAATAATAAAAGATATTAAAATAAAATGAATAATCTAATCCATGAACTTAGGAACAAAGATAGTGGCTTTTGGAATGATCGCTGGCTCATTTTTTGGAATGGGTTATGGGACTAGAGCTTACTTTCCTGATAAAAAGCCAGATTACGAATCTAACGTTCCTGTAGAGCAGGGATTTTACCAAGATAGTACAATAGATCTTACTAAAGAAATAAACAAACAAGGAAATCTTGAAATTTATGTTGAAGGCAAGGAGATAAAGGTTCCTTTAAGGGATGACTTGATATTATTGAATAATGAGCAAGCGTACGATGCTCTGGAAAAAAGGCTGCTAAAAGAACCTAAAGAAAATAGAGAATTGATTGACAAGATTTTCAGCAATTCATATGGTCTGCTTCTTGAATCTTATGAAGGAGAAAATGTGAAGCAGAGCTGCGCAAATCCGTCATATCTCGAGTTTAAAATAAAAAGAGACTCTGATGGTGTTTATGCTGTCGTTAATAATTTGAAGAAGAATGAAGAGTTGGAAATCGAATCAATTGACAAAGATATCCAGCTTGGGAATAAAGAATATAGAAGGGAAATTACAAAAAAAGAGCTTGGCTATGATATATCAGAAAAATACGAGAATTTTATGGAAAAAGCTCAAAAAATAATTCCCTGGGTAAAGGGGATGATAGGATGGGAATAATCAAAAAGATGCTAACTTACGGCTTAATAGTTTCTGTAGGGGCAAGTATTGGAGGATTTACAACAAAATGCAATATAGAAAGAAAATATGAGCTTATTCCAAAAGAGAATATTGAAAGAAAAATAGAAAATTCACTTCAGAAGCCATCAGAATATATTGATATTATTGGACTAGATAAGATTTTAGAGCAAAAAAACTACAACACATTTGATAAATTAGATAATAAAAAAACAATTGATAATTATGTCAAATGAAGGAATGAAGTTTGAGATCTTTATAGAAGAGCTTTTCAAAGATATTGGAAAATTAAGGGTAAGAAAAAACATTCATTATCATTTAAAGAAAAGGTTTTCAAAAAAAACATTGAAAATAGTTCAGGTAGATGTTCAATTTTATGATTTTTTGAACAAATACATAGTTGAGTGCAAATACCTCAGTAAAGGAAATGTAAATGATGATGTTGTCAATAAAGTGAAAAAAAATCTTGGTTACTTGGGATTAGAAAAAGCTATCATCGCAACTAACCAAGATTTTCATCTTCAAGCTAAAAGGCTGGCAAAGAAGCATGGAATAAAATTATACAATGGAAAAATAATACAGAGCCTTGATTACGACAGAATGAGCCTGGCAGGAGAAATATTGCAAAAGATTAAGGGAAAAACAATTGAAGACAAAATAAAAAAAATAAATTTGAGGAATTACTCACAAAAGCCTTATATCCAAAAATGCTATATGAATTGATGCTTAAGATTTGTTTTTGACAGAACACATGGAATTTGAAAAACTTGTCGAAAAAATTGAAGAATTAGATGAAAGGGAATATGAGAGTCTAAAAGCTCGTATATGCACAGATGATAAATGTGAGATTATAAGACAGGAAAAAAAGATTGAAAAGATTGAGCCAAAAAAAGAAAAATTGATTGAAGCTGAGATAAGTGCCAGTTCAAATTTTGAAGATGTAAAAATAGATAAAAAAAGTGATGGCTTTGAGATTAAAAGAAAAATAAATCAAACCGAAAAATCAAATCAAGAATACAAAAATCATCCTGATTTTGTCACAACGAAATCAAATATTATGGAGGTAAATAAAATGGAACAAAAAACATTAGAAAAGAGTGTAACAGATCTTACAGAAGAATATAAGAACAGAATATCTAATGAAATAGCCCGGTATGATTCCACCCCTATAGCAAATTCCTTTAAAAAAGTTGAAAAAATTGACAAAAAACTTAATGATTTCTATAGTAAGGTCATCGGGAAAGAGATTCCGTGGAAAGAAAGGTACAGCCACTCAATAAAATCATTTTTAGCTAAGCTAAAAATAGGAGAGATGCCGGATAAACTAGAAATAATGACAGTATTTGAGAGAAGATTTGAAGAAGTTGAAGAGATAGCCGACACATTGAATGATTATACATCGGATGCATTTACTAAAGTTCAAAACCTTAATGGCCATTTAAGGCTATTAAGAAACGAAAAGATAAAACTTGAGAAAGAATACACACAAGCTTTATTTGATGCAGACAAGCTTTATCAAGAAGCAAAAAATCTTGAAAACCAGGGTGCTTCTTTATTGCCATGGAAAAATAAAGCGCCAGAAGAGTTAGTCCTTAAGTTGATGGATGTGGATGATGCGTATAAGAATGCTCATTCTGTATATAAAAACTCATTCAGAAATTGCACAATAAGAGATGAAGCTTTAGGTATATCAACATTTTATTATGATGTTATGAAAGAGATGGCAAATACAGGAAAACAAGCATATGACGACATAACATTGATGGTAAGGGAAATGAATACAATGTTAGAAAATGCAGCTACCTGCAAAGATATGATGGAAAGCATAGTTACAGCAGATAAAATGCTTGGAAAATTGAGCAATTATATGGGGGGAATGACAAAAATATCATTAGAATATCTTGGGGCAATGAAAGACGCAAGAATACATAAAGGAGAGATATTGCCGGGCAAGATAACTGATGGATTAAAGAGCAAATACAACCAGGCAGGCAATGAAAGAGAAGAGATGCATAAAGAGATAACAAAGGCGATGGAAAATCTTCCACAATACCAAAAAAAATAATTTTTTTCTTTTTTTAAAATGAAATCAGCAATTGAACTAGAGGTTAATGGAAAAGATAAGGAAAAATATCTTAACAATATAGTTGAAGCTATAGAGAAACTAAAAACAAAAGAGCTAGATCAAATAAAAAATATCTTATCAGTATATAAATTATCCAGCAAATATACAAATTTATACAACTCAATTAAAATTGACAAAAATTATGGGTTTCCTGTTAATAAGGATATAGAAAAAGTATCTAATGAGAAAAAAAAGAAAATAATTTCCGATATCAATATAGAAAATAAAA
>PXDW01000036.1 GCA_003564925.1 Candidatus Woesearchaeota archaeon
AATATAGCGGTGTTATTGAATACAAGCAAAGCTCAAGATTACTGAAGATATGGATAGCAAATGCCAAGAATATGAAAAGAAAAGCAATTGCTGAGAAATGGGCAGAATCAACCCATATTTCTTCAAAAAGAGCATTTAAAGACATATTCTTTCTAAAAAACATATTCAGAAATAAAGATTTTGCAAAGCAGATAACAGAAGAGTTAGAATTGGAAAAAGAAGAGATTGATTGGCTTAAAAAGTAGTTAATTTTATATATAATAAGATATAAATAATAATTGTGGTACTAATGAATTTAACAAGGATTGTTAATACATCATTAGAAAAAGAAAATAAAACTGTAGAAAATTTAGCTTGTCAGATTGGGCATAGCTCAAAAAGTTGTGTTAAAGGTTTAATACATTCAATTCAAAAGAGAAAAGATATACCTACAAAATATAAAAAATTCTTAGAGCTTGAAGCTAACAAAAGATTATATCGCTTGAATTCAAACAACCATAATCATATATATAATAATAATTCAAATGTGTATTTTAATGGATATTATTAATTTTAATATACTACAATATGATTAATTCTAAAATATAAATTCTATAATTTTAAAAGTTAACTTTAAATATAATGAGTAATTTCTTTTTTTATGGCGGAAATCAAATTACCTGAAGATAATTTGCCGGAATTCTATGATTTGAATAATCAGGAGCTTTACATAACTAAGGATAAAGATGATATTGAACAGATAATAAAAGGTTTTCAGAAATCTAAACTCTTCAAGATTAAAAAAGTTGATTCTGAAAAAAGCTATAAAAATCCAGAAACAAATGAATATGAAACTTGTATTATTCCTAAATCTAAAATACAGGTTTTATCTGGACTTATAAAAAAGACAATACATGCTGAGATAAACTCAATTACTAATGATAAAGATCAATATCTTATTTTTTGTTATGATAGAAATAGAAATTTTTATGGTAGCGAAGCTATAAACATAATACAAGATGCAATATTCTAAATTATTATAGTAGATAAAAATAAAAGAATTTAGCAATAAATTTATATATTCATTCTTTTAACAAATAAATATGCTTTCAACAGAAGATATGGCTGTATTCTGCAAGAAAAAAGGTTTTATTTATCTAAATTCTGAGATTTATGGTGGGATGGCAGGCTTCTTTGATTTTGGCCCTTTGGGAGTCGAGCTAAACAACAATATAAAGCGGGCTTTCTGGAAAGAGTTTGTCCAAAAAAGGGATGATATAATTGGAATAGATGGCTCTATAATCTCATCTCCAAAAGTTTGGGAAGCTTCAGGACATGTGGAAAATTTTGAAGATATAATATTAAAATGCACAAAATGCAAAGAACAGTACAGGGCAGACCATATTATTGAGGATGTTCTTAAAATAAGCGCTGATGGCATGCCCTCTCAAAAAATAAATGAGCTAATCAAAAAAAACAACATAAAATGCCAGAAATGCAAATCAGAACTGGAGGAAATTTCTGAATTCAATCTGATGTTTAAGACAAATGTTGGCCCCGAGAAAGGAAATACTGCATATCTAAGGCCCGAAACAGCCCAATTAATATTTGCGAATTTCAAGATAGTTTCAGAAACTTCAAGGATTAAGCTTCCTTTTGGTATAGCACAGGTAGGAAAAGCTTTCAGGAATGAGATATCGCCAAGAAATTTTTTATTTAGGTGCAGGGAATTTGAGCAGTTTGAAATAGAGTTTTTTGTAAATCCTGAAAATTTTAAATGCCCTGTAATAAATGAATTTGAAAATATGGGTGTAAATATAATAACAAGCGATATGCAGAAAAAAAACCAGAAAGAAAAAAGTATGAAAATAAAAGACATGATAAAAAATAAAATGCTCAATGAGTGGCAGGCTTATTGGCTTGGTTCTTTTTATAATTTCTTTACTAATTATGGCATAAAGAAAGAAAATCTGAGGATAAGGGAGCATCTGAAAGAGGAGTTAGCTCATTATGCCTCCGCTTGCTTTGACATAGAATATAAATTTCCTTTTGGGTGGAAAGAGATACACGGAAATGCCGACAGAAGCGACTTTGATTTGAGGCAGCATATAAAGCACAGCAAAAAAGACCTTTCTTTATTCGATGAAGAATCAAAAAAAAGGGTTGTTCCGTGTGTTGCTTCAGAGCCGAGCCAAGGCATTGGAAGGGCTCTTTTGGCATTTATGTTCGATGCTTATGATGATGATAAAAAAAGAGGAAATATTGTTTTGAGGCTTGACCCAAGATTATCCTCTTATAATGTTGCTGTATTTCCTTTAGTTAATAAGCTTGATAATGGCTCAAGGCAAGTTTATAATGCCTTAAAGAGCAAATTTGTTTGCTTTTATGATTCTTCTGGAAGCATTGGAAGAAGATACGCTCGGCAGGACGAAATAGGAACTCCATATTGTATAACTTACGATTTTGACTCTGAAAAAAATAAAGATGTTACAATAAGACATAGAGATACAACAAAGCAAAAAAGAATAAAGATAAAAGATTTAGAGGATAAATTGTTGAGATTAATAAACAAAGAAATTAATTTTGATGAGCTATAAATCATAAAGTTTTTAAATAATCCATTTTTCTGAAATTCTATGGCAATAAAAGATTTACAAGCAAGGCAAGGAAATGTTAATATAACTGCTGAAGTAGTTGAAATAAGCGAACCAAGAACATTTGAGAAGTTTGGAACCCAAGGAAGAGTTGCAAACGCCTCAATAAAAGATGAAACCGGAACTGTTAAATTGACATTATGGAATGAGCAAATAGATAAAGTAAAAACAGGAGATAAGATATCTATAAAAAATGGATATGTAGGAGAATGGCAGGGAGAACTCCAATTAACAACAGGAAAGATGGGAACACTAGATGTTCTTGATGGTGATGAAGAATAATTTTTTAAAATATATTAGTCATATAAAATCGCTTTGTCAATTCAAGAAGGGAACGTAGCTCAGTCTGGGAGAGCACTACGCTGAAGACGTAGGTGTCCGGGGTTCAAATGTTGTAAGGTTCAAACCTTCGGCTTGAAAGTCCCCGCGTTCCCATTTTCTAAATATCTAAAGTCTATTATCTAAATAGTTTGGGCGATTACTATTCCAGCAAAATAATTAAATATTAATACTATTATAAAAGATACCACACAATATATAGCACTACCTTTAATAAGATTTATACCTAACAGATACCTTTCATTAAGCTTGTCTTCTCCATTCTCTATACTATTTACCATCAAGGTAAGTAAGTATATTATCTGAACAACATATAAGCCAACTATTATCTGGAAGTAAAATGTTGGTATTCCTTCTCCAAAAAACTGAGTGAATTGGCCTATGTCGGCTCCTTCAACACCTTCTCCAAGCTCCATTGCTCTATCGCTTAGAGATCCTAATACTGTAGTTATCATTGATGTAATCCCTACAACAATTCCGGCGATAACCGGAGTAAGAAAAGATACCTGAGATTTCATGCTGGAAATAATATCAGCCATAAGGTCCTTCAATCGCTCATCAACTTTGTGTATTTCTTTTATATATCTTGAAACATTTATAAGTGCCTGTGCTGCCACATTTGGCCCTTTTCTTGCGCTCTCTACTAAAACTTTCATAGTGCTTTCTATAACATTTGAAGGGTATTGGATTAAGGCTCCGTATTTTGGGTCAAAAATTGCCTGTTCAACACTCATCCCGAGAGTCCTTATTTTTTCACTAACAGTCATAAAA
>PXDW01000018.1 GCA_003564925.1 Candidatus Woesearchaeota archaeon
TTATTATTAGAAAAAGGAATAAAAGAAGAAGATCTTACAAAAGAGGAAATAGAAGAATTGAAAGAAGAATCAGAAGAAGAACTTTCTAACATGGAATATGATCCCTGCTATATGCTTTACGGCGCATGGCTGCAAGATCAAGAAGGGAAATATTATCCTGATCCTGAAGGAGAATATGCAGCCATAGACAACCGAGATCATTTTACAATTCAGGTAGTACATTCTCAAACAGTTAAATTATGTCACTATTGCTCTCCTTGTTATCCTTTACAAGGTGATCTCGATACAGAAGGAGATTATTATATTGCATATTGCTTGCCACTTGAATTAATTAGAGAAGAAGAAAGAGAAGAATTTTCTAAAAATGTTTTTAAACTTGAAGAACTGAAAGGAGAATGAAAAAAAATGATTATAGCTGCTTATTATATTGATCGATCATGGCGGCATTCTCCCTGTTGGACAGTAGCAAACACTTTAAAACAGGCTAAAATAATAGCTAAAAAATGGGCTTTAGAATCTAACTGTTATACTGCCATAAAAACAACTAATAATAAAGGAGAGGAAAAGACTATTTTAAGATATAATGAGAAAGGAGAATTTCTGTAATGTTAAAACATAAAGATATTTTAAAAATGCCATACGGATCACCTGAGCAAATTGCAGCAGCGGATTTATGGTACGAAAAATTCATGAGAATAGAAGAAAGATCACCTTCTCTAATATCTCATAAAACATGGGATAAAATTCATAATAATGATGTTTTCTATATGGCCAGACAACGTTATGTGAATAAATATTTTTATAAATCCCTTTCATGAAAGGAGAATTTTATTAAATGGATAATATGTTATATACCTATAATCAAATTCAAAATGGTGAGATAATAGCTGTATTATCTGAACATGTAAAAACAAATTCAACTTATGGCAATTGGGCCGTGCAAGTTAGCATAAAAATACCTATTGGCACAGGAGAGACAACAAAGTATAAATTTTTTATGAGAAAGAAAGACGCTATAAAGTGGATTAGAAAAGAGCTCGAAAGACAAAAACAAAGAAGAATTAAGGCCATTAAAGATCTCAAAGAAGAATATAAAAAATTAGAAAGGAGTTAATTAATTATGAAACTATACGAACCGGAAGGATTTATTTATAATGCAGATATATACTGTGTAGACTGTTTTAAAAAGCATTTTAAAGAAGGAGAAGAAGAAGGGATCATTTTTCCTGATGCTGAAGTTGATTCACCTATGCATTGCATAGAATGTGAAGAAGTTATCCCCACAGATCTAACTAATGAAGGCATAAATTATGTAATAGAAAAAATAATTGATTTTTTTGCAGATAGCAGAGGAAGGCCGAAAACATTGATTCAATGGTTAAATACCTGGCAGGAAGAAATAGAAGGAGAAATAATATCTTTTATATACGATTCCTTAAATAATGCAGCAAAAAGGGATGATGTAAATGATAGATAATAAAACCTTAAATCTTATTAGAAAGTTATTGGAGCAGCAAAAAGAGATATTAATATCATACCAAAAAAGCAAAAACAAAATTATCTTAAAGGAAACAAAGAGAATAAAAGAGTAACCATCACCAAAAAAAATTAAATACCTGCCATAAATGCATGGCAGGAGATTCACCCTAAAAGCAGGGATTAAATCCTGCTTTTTTCTTGTTTATTTATCCCTTTACTTACTACCAGGTATTATTCCCTTCTATTTAAATGGATTTTAAGCAATATTATTATCATAAACAATATCTTTACATGACTTTTTAATAATATCTCTTAAAATCCATTTAAATGCAAATGAAAGGTATATTCGATTTTAAGGCAGCAAATAAGCAAATAGAGAAGACTAAAATTTTAAAGGTATAATCTTTTCAATACCATATTAAACCCTTTTAAAATCCGTTTAAATAGGAGTAGAAAGGAGTTAAACACACTATGATTATATTGTTTATACTGGCACAGCTATTTTCCCTGTTAATTATTTTACCTCTTTTTATTCTATTGGCTTTCTTGTTTTCTTTCAATTCGTGGCCACAAATATATTTATATTCAGTAGGAATAAGTAATAATAATTATACTGTAAATAAGGAAGAGGTAAAGGAGAATAATTATTACCTATCAACCAAGGTAAATAATAATTCCAACAAAATACATTATCAACTACAAACAATAATTCCTATTACCTGTAAACAACAATCATTCTCCAGAGAGAATTCCAATTCCTACCAACCCAAAATTATTTACTTAACAGCCCAAAATCTCGTACATCCATTAACAGCAAAAACTCTCTCGGTTTGATTATCAAAAAATAATTTTTATCAAATAGACAAGATCTGGTCTTATTAACAGAAAAAAAACTCGTACATCTATTAACAGTAAAATTTCTCATGGTTCTAGTTGGACAAGTCTCATAAATAATTTCTTTTTTAACAGCAAAAAATCCTGCACTTCTAAAAAAAATAAAATATAAGTATAAAAAATATAAAAAAACTCTTGACAAACGAAATTTATATAATATATAATAAAAACAATCCCACAAGAAAGGAGATGTGTAAAATGAAAAACATTGAAATGCAAGTCAGTAAAAACATTCTTACTATCACCATTGATCTTTCTAAAAGTTTTGGGCCTAGCAAATCAGGAAAAACAGAAATTATTGCTAGTACTTCAGGCAATGTGGTTGTGCCAGATGGTAATGATGATATTAAAATTGGCGTTAATTGTTATAAGTAATTTTACTAATAATTTTACAAAAATAAATTAAATAAAATCCAAAAACTTGTATAAAAACTCTTGACAAAACAAAAACTATACTATACTATTGATTCAGGACTTAACCAGCACGTAGCTGGATGTCAAATAAGCTGCATGTGCAGCAAGAAAAAGGAGATGTTTTAAATGAAAAGAATTATTGACGGAAAGGTGTACAACACGGAAACGGCAGAACTTGTATTGTCTTGGGATAACCGACGCGCAGTAAACGATTTTAAGCGCAGAGAAAAAGATCTCTACCTCACCAAAAAAGGCAATTGGTTTATTTACCATTATGGCGGGCCAATGACCGACATGGCCGTAGGTGTTGGTAATAACGCTTATGGCGGAAGTGAAAACATTGAGCCGATTACTCCTGAAAATGCGTTTCGTTTTTTGTGTTCTCATGGTGGAGCAGTAGAAGCAGAAAAATACTTTGCTGATAAAATTGAAGAAGCTTAATTCAACTAGGGGAGGAGATGCAGTTACTGAATGCAGTTACTGATTGTGTTTTCTCCCCTAAAAATTTAAAGTTAAGGTTAAAATTTAAAGGGAGGAGTTACCATGCAAATGCAAAAATATGTTAACACATTTTTCAGTCAAGTAAACCAATATCATAACAGCGTTAAGCCTGCATTCCAAATCGCGCTTAACAAACTAATAACCGAAATGCCTCAAAAATGGAATAACAAAAAAGCAATTGAGTTGCTATATAACGCTATTTGGGACAGCGGCAAAGTGCATCATTCGCTTGGCATCGCCTTAAACAATGTATACTTCTCCGGCAGGTATTAAAAATCATGTCCGCCCGGAGCCGTTAATCCGGGCAATAAGGCTGGCAACCTACTGCCGGAAGGAGAATGAAAATGTTGCGAATAAGCTGTCCATACTGTAAAGAAAAAA
>PXDW01000041.1 GCA_003564925.1 Candidatus Woesearchaeota archaeon
ATCGGGGTGTTCGCCTCTCCCGCACCTTTATGTAGCTTGTAGCTCGTCTCCTCTTTAATTCTTTTTTCTTTTTCTTTTTTTAAAATCTAGTAAAATAAACTTGCTGATTAGAAAATTGCTTAAATGTAAAACAGTAATTTATCAGCCACACAATTATTTGTGTTTCGTATTAATTTAAAAATTAGAATACGATAAGAATAATTGATAAGGTGCAACTTGGATATATTGCAATTTAGTGCAATACAAAATAAGAGTACATGCGAATGATTGAATGGACATATCCAAGTCAAATGAGTGCTTACCGCGTTGCGAACTCTTACTGGAATCCTGAGAACTCTAGGTTGAAGGTTAACGCTAATGATCCTGACAATCAGAACTCGAATCAGGGTGTTCGCCTCTCCCGCCCCGTATCAATTATTCCTAGCATATTTTAACCACCCGTTTATCATTTTTCCGATTTCTTGCAATAAGGACTGTATTTCCAAGTATTTTTTATAATCAATATATTCTGATTGATGAGAAAGGCGGATTAAAATTTTTAGTAATTCATTTTTTGATTGCGCATTAAGTAAATACTTTTCTTTCTCATATTTTGTTGCAATAGCAGATTTAAAAACCAGTTCGATAACTTCCAGGTTGTTATTTAATATTTTTTCTCCTAAACTAAATCTTACAAATTTAGGAAATTTTCCTACTTCACTATTTGTCTTTTCGAAAAGTATTGTTAATTTTGTGATTATCGGTATGTCAATACTCTTTAAACTTTCAAGTTGATCCATGATTATTGAAGATAATAAGTTTATTTTAACAGAACTTTTTAGTGCGTGGAGGAGATTTAAAAAAGGAAAAAGTAATAAAACCGATGTCCAGAATTTTGAAAACTTTCTCGAAACAAATATTTTTGAATTATGGGAGGATATAGTATCAGGAGACTATACCCATGGTGGATATGAAAAGTTTCAAGTGTTTGATTCTAAAAAAAGAATAATAAATAAAGCGTCTATTAGAGATAGGATAATACATGAATACATAAGGCGTGATTTAGAGTTAATATTTGAGAAAAAATTTATTAGAGATTCATATGCTTCCAGAAAAGAAAAAGGAGGGTTACGGGCTGTAGGAAAGCTTCGAAAATACTTAAAACAATCTAAATACACATTGTCCTTGGATATTAAAAAATATTTTAACAGTATTGATCATAAAATTTTACTTACTAAACTCGAGGAGGTGTATTCAGAAGATACACTTCAGTATTTTTTGTGTAGGGAGATAGTCCATAGTTTTAATATGAAAGAAGGGAAAGGAATACCGCTTGGTAACAGCATTAGTCAGGTATTTTCAAACATTTACTTTCATGAAGTGGATATTTTTGGAGTTAAGGTTTTTGAAAAATACATTAGATATAATGATGATGTGAGAATTTGTTTGGATTATTTTAATGTTCAGAGGTTCAATCGCTTAATTGATGTAGTTAAAATTCTTTCTCTTGAAATACCCCACTCTAAAATCAGAATAGATAAAAATTCAAAAGGGGTATTGTTTTTAGGATCAAAAGTTTTTACTTCATACTTTAGAGTAAGTAATAAATCAAAAAGAAAGATTTATTCAAGGGTAAATATGAAAAACAAGGATTCATATTTAGGTTTATTATCAAATGGCAATAATTATAAAACTAGACTCAGAATTAAAGCAAAAGTGATATAATTTTTTTATGAACGAAAATTTTAATCTTATTAAACAAGAAGAAGATCAAACAAAAGATGCACATCCCGAAGACTCCGAAGTACAAGAAAGTCTTGAGAATTCTGCGAGCGAGAAACTAAAAAACTTCATAGAAGACCATCTTGATTTATTTAAAAATTATGCACGAGGTAGAGTGCAGATACTTCCTGCACCTAAAGGACTCAACACGTTTGCTTTTGATCTGAAGAAAAATGTTATTTATGGTAACGATCGTTTTTTTAGGAAAAAGGATATGTCAGATGAGAAAACAGCTTTTGCTTTTTTGCACGAAATAGAGCATTTTCTTGAAAAGGTGGAAATGCTAAAAGAAGAAAAAGGTGAGGAAACTTTTAATGGATATTTAGATAAAATTGTCAGTGATAAAGCTTACAAGATTATGGACAATCTCGTTGCTGACATAAGGGAAAACAAGACGGTTGTCTCAAAGACTCATTCAGGATTTAGAGATACTGAGGTTTCAGCATATAAAGAAGACCTGTTTCCGGAGTTAGATTATACAGATAAGCCAAAACACCTTCAGTTTTTATACGGGATTTTTAGGGAAAACAGGGTGCCTGATGAGTCGGTGGCAATTGATTTAGAGGCACGAAAAGAAATTGATAGGATTTTGAATATTAAAAATAAAACAGGTAAGAGGTTGATTGACATAATGACAGACTCCAGTACTCCTATGTCGATAAGAGTGAAGCTTCAGGATAAATTTATCTGGCCGGCTGTAGAAGAATTAAGGAAAAAAGATATAGAAGAAAGGAAAAAAGATGAGGAAAATAATGATGATGGTGAAAACCATGAGACTGACGGTGGCTCAGATGAGCGTGGTGAAAATAATAAAAATGAGGAAAGAGATGATCAACTAAATGAGGAAAATAAAGGTTTTAAAAACAAGAATCAGGAGGAGGGAGAGGAAGATGAAAAAAATGGCAAAGGAGAAGAAGAAGGTGATGAAGAAAATAAAGACGATCAGTCTTCTAAAAAAGAGGGGGCATCTGAGACAGAAAAGCCGGATGAAAATCCAAATGAAATTTTTAGAGAGGATTATGAAGATGCAGATGACAGGATCCCACCGTCTGTTCCTGTTGATGAGCTAAAGAAAGCACTTGAAGAGTATATAAAAGAGAAAAATGAAGAGGAGAAAAAAGATCCAGATCAGGATTATGCAGATAGATTAGAGGTCCCTAAAAAAGATCTGCTTGAATACAGAAAAATCGTGTCGGAACTTGAAAATTACATTGATCCCGAAACAAATACGTCGGTAATTGAAGAATTGAGAAATTTAATAAAAAATATTGTTGCGGGAAGAAAAAAATACAGACTTTCCCCAAAGTATCCACTTGAAGAAGGGGATGAATTGATAGAACCTTCGGAGATGATTGCTGAATTTAAGAAAGGAAACCTTCATCCTGAAGTGTGGCAAGAGGAGGAAATTAAAGAATTTCAAGGGGAGAAATTTGGAGAGATTGAAATCACTCTTGTGTGTGACAGGTCTTATTCAATGACTGAATCGGGAAAAGCAAAAGAGCAGCAAAAAGCAACTATTTTATTCTTAGAAGCATTAAGAGAGTTTGCCAAAATGGCAGAAGAAGAAAGAAATAGTCTAATTAAGGAACTTGAAGTCAGATCTGAAGTCTATACCTTTCAGTCAAATGAGGATGATAAAATTCCTGTAAAAGAGATGTCAAAAGAATTAGGCGAGGCGGAAAGAATTAAGGTTGCAAAAAAGGCCGGATCACCAGAGGAGGCGGGAACAACAGACTTTGTTCCTTTGGCTTCCATAAAACAAAAATTGGATAATGATAAAGAGTCTCTCAGAAAAATGAGAGACAATGAATTGAAAAAGATTGTGATTGTTTTTACAGATGGAGGAAGTGCTAATCGACTTTTGGTGCAAGAAACAT
>PXDW01000049.1 GCA_003564925.1 Candidatus Woesearchaeota archaeon
ACAGTGCAGATAAAAGAGGGTAGAACAATTGGGCATGTTAAAGCCTTGCAAAGGAGTTTTGAGAATATTCAAAGTACAATATTTGTAGGTAAAGGATTTGGATTAGCAGGAGGATGGGGCACGTCACAAGGTAGCAAAAACGTTGGAGCAGGGGAGAGTGCTTATTTTTCAATAATGTATCAAATTGGAGGAATAGGTTTTTTTATTTTTCTAATCTTTTGGTTTTTGATATTTTTAAAAATCAGAACTTTTTATAAATACACACAAGATATTTTTTTGAGAAATTTATTTAAAATTTTTATGTGCTTGAATATTGTGTACTTTCTTACGGGAATAATCTCTGAACAAATATTAACATTTACTTCGGTTGCGCATTTTTGGATTTTAATGGGATGCATTATTGGCATTAAAAAATGGAGACAAACTTAAATGAATGTTTTACACATTACACGGCGATTTTATCCATTCGTAGGAGGAGTGGAAAAATATATTTATGAAATTTCAAAGAGGCTAGTTAAAAGAGGAATAGATTGCCGTGTTTTGACTTTAAATTACGATCTTTTTAATAAGAAAAAAAAGCTTAATCAATATGGAGAGATCGAAGGAATAAAAATCTTTCGTATTCCCGGATTTGGACATTATAAAAAACCGGTGCCATTGAAAATTCCACTGTGTCTTTTTAAGTGGGCCGATATTGTTCACATCCATGATTTAAGATTTTTGTATGAAACCACATTATTTTTAAAATCATTTTTCAACTACAAAATTATTTACTCAACCCACGGGTTTTTACTCCACACAAAAGATATTAAAGCAATAAAGTCGTTAATGATCCCGCATTATTATAAGTCGACCATAAACAGATTTATTGAAAATACAATCTGTGTGAGCAAGCAAGACTATAACTATTTCGAAGCTCAGAATTTTAAAAATATTTGCTTGATAGAAAACGGAATTGATTTTGAAAAGTTCAATAGAATAACAAGAAAACCTCAGGTAGGGCGGTTTTTATATTTTGGGAGAATTGATACTAACAAAGGTTTGGATTTATTATTTAAAGCAATAAGTTTAATGGAAGATGGGGATTGGCATTTGGATATTATCGGAGATGGATTCCCGCATCTTTTGGCTCAATTGAAAAAAATGACCCACGAGTTGAATATATCTAAAAAGATTACTTGGCATGGGTTTGTTAAGGAAGACGGGCTTTTTCAATTTATTTCAAGGGCACAAATCTGCCTGTTGCCTTCAACGTATGAAGGTTTCGGGTTTACTTTACTTGAGGCTATGGCTGGAGGATGCGTTTGTGTTGCTAATATAATTCCTGCGTATAAAGATATAATTAAAGACAGTCAAAATGGTTTTTTAACTGACTTTAAAGATCCACATAAGGCAGTTTTGAGAATAAAGGAAATAATAAAACTTCCTTTAGAGAAAGTGGAAACAATAGGTAATAATGCTCATGCGAAGGCTAAGAATTATGATTGGGAAGAAAAAGTGAAACAAATATTAGGAGGGTATAAATTATGGACAAAAAATTTAAATTTGCCGGAATAGAAATTGATAATCTTACCATTCAGGAAGCAATTGATGAAATTGAAGCGTTGATCAAAAAAGGGAAATCTTCTTACATAGTTACCCCTAATGCCGCCCAGCTTGTCTTATTGCAAAAAGATAAAGAATTTAAAAAAGTATATGAAAGTGCGCATTTAGCTCTTCCTGATGGGATGTCAGTTATATGGGCGTCAAAAATTTTGGGCGCTCCACTACAAGCAAGAATTACAGGAACAGAGCTTCTTTTTTCTCTTTTAGGCACTTCGTGTAAGAAAAACTATAAGATTTTTTTATTGGGAGGGGGAAAACAAATAATTGAGGAGGTTAATAAAAACCTTCAGTTAAAATTTCCCAATTTGCAGATAGTGGGTAACCAACATGGCTATTTTAGTGATGATCGAGAAATAATAGAAAAGATAAACAAAACACAGGCAGATATTCTTTTTATTGGGCTAGGTTTTCCAAAACAAGAAAAATGGATTTATCATAATTTAGACCAATTGAGTATAAAAGTTGCTGTTTGCATAGGTGGCGTTTTTGATGTGGTTGCAGGGAAAACTAAACGTGCACCGGAATGGATGCAGAAAGCCGGGATAGAATGGTTTTTTAGGCTTATACAAGAACCTCAGCGTCTCTGGAAGAGGTATTTAGTTGGTAATATAATATTTATATGGTTGGTGTTTAAGGAGTTTATTGATCGTAATTTGAGATAAAATGCTTAGTAAAAATAAAAAGAAAATAGTTTCAGTTTTTGGGACACGTCCTGAAGCAATAAAAATGGCTCCGGTTATAAAAAAACTGCAAACTAACAAGTTTTTTATTTCTAGAGTAGTGGTCACTGCTCAACACAGATCTATGCTCGATGATGTTTTGGAATTTTACAATATAAAACCTGATTACGATCTGGATATTATGACTAAGTCACAAAGTTTACACAGAATTGTTGCAAGGTGTATGGTGGGACTAAAAGAAGTTTTTGAAAAAGAGAAGCCGGATCTTGTTTTGGTTCATGGAGATACTACTACTACTCTTGCATCGGCTCTTTCTGCATATTATATGAGAATTCCAGTTGGTCATGTTGAGGCGGGTCTTCGTTCTTACGACCCAAACAATCCTTTTCCTGAAGAACAGAATAGGCGTCTTGTTGATATGTTATGTAGTTGTCACTTTGCACCAACAAGCAAGAATAAAAAAAATCTGTTAAAAGAGAATTTACCTCACAAAAATATTTTTGTTACCGGAAATACAGTCATAGATGCATTAAAGGATATAGAATCAAAGGTTTCGAGATGTTCTGGAGAAACACTTAAAAAAATAGTTTTGATTACTGCACATAGAAGAGAAAATTTTGGAGAACCCTTGAAGCAGATATGTCGGGCGATACGTAAACTTAGTGATGAATTTAAATATGTAGAGTTTGTCTATCCTGTTCATCCAAACCCTAACGTAGGAAAAATAGTAAGAAGAATTCTTTCGAATAAGCATAATATTAGGTTAATCGCACCTTTGGCTTATCCGGATATGGTGAAACTTATGAAACAAAGTTTTTTTTGCTTAACTGACTCTGGCGGACTTCAAGAGGAGGCTCCGTTTTTGAAAAAACCAGTTTTGGTTTTACGAGAGATAACCGAGAGACCAGAAGCTGTTGAGGCTGGTACAGTAAGAGTTATAGGAACGAAAGAGCATAACATATATCACTGGGTGAAAAAGCTATTAACAGATGGAAGAGAATACAACAGATTTGTTGTAGCTGTTAATCCATACGGTGACGGTAAAGCTTCGGAAAGGATAATGCAATTTTTAGAATACTTTTTTGGTTTTAGAGAGAAAAAACCAGAAGAATGGCAAAGATAAACCGCGGGAGGTTATATGTTTGCCGTCAGCAAAAGTGGGAGAGTTTGATAGGTTGCAGTTTCAAGGATATTCCCACTAGTGGGAATATCCTTGAAAGTTCGCGATTTTAGTTCCATAATTGG
>PXDW01000110.1 GCA_003564925.1 Candidatus Woesearchaeota archaeon
AGAAAAAAAGTAAGATGCCCTTATTGTGGCGCAAAAATACTTTATAAGGCCAGAAGCAGAATAACAAAAATAAAGGCAAGATGATAAAAGCCAAAATAGAAATTAAAGACAACGGCCAGATAATGAAGGTTTTTGAGCCTGAATTGAAAAAAAGCACTGGTGAAAGAGCCTCTTATAAGATAAAAAAAAATAATGATAACATAATTTTTGATATAGAATCTAAAGATTTTGTCGCTTTGAGAGCGATATTGAACTCCATAACTAAGCTGTTGGAAGTTAATTTCAAAATAAATCAGATATAAAATGGACATAAAAAAAGAAACTCAGGAAAAAATACAAGAGCTACAGATTATAGAGCAGAATATACAATCTTTTTTGATGCAAAAGCAGAATTTTCAATCTAGATTGGCTGAAGTTGATTCTGCTATTAAAGAATTAGAAAAAGGTGGCGATTCATATAAGATTATAGGAAATATTATGGTAAAGGCTGAGAAAAATGATTTAAAAAAAGAATTAAAGCAAAAAAAAGAGGTTTTTGAAATAAGAATAAAAAACATAGAAAAACAAGAGGAAAAAATAAAGGAAAATGCCTCAAAGCTTCAGGAAGAAATTATGAAAGAAATGAATAAAAAATGAGTATCGAAAACTCGGTTATAAAACTTAATGAACTGAAAGAAGATATGATGACTCCTAAAGGCTTAAAAGAAAAGTTTAGCTTGGCAGTCGAAATATTGAATGGAAAAGAAGAAGACACAATAAAGATTAATAAGGTTCTTTCTATTCTAGATGATATTTCTTCAGAAAATAATATTCAGCCTTATATAAGAACCCAGATTTGGAATGTAGTGAGCATATTAGAGTCTATTTAGACTTGGTTTTTCTTATAGTGTATTGCGATTTTGTCAATATAGAATTTGGAATGTGAATTATATCTCCTTTTTTCGTAATTAGATGTATTTCTGTTAATGTGACATTATCAACTTTTCCGGTAACATCATTTATTTTGATATAATATCCTTGTTTTATGCTTCCTTTCCTGATTATCAAAAACCCTGAAATAATATTAGGAACTGAATCTTTTATCCCAAGAAAAACAGATATTATAATAATAATTAATATTGCTGCTGAAAGCATATTCAATATTGTTGTTGTTAAGCCAATTTGGTTTAACGCTATGATTATTGTAAGAAAATAAATAAAATATGTCAAGAAAATTCCTATGATCTGTTCAATATTAGCATTAGATTTAGAGATTTTTTTTATTATGCTGTTTAGCTCTATCTCGTGCAAAACTCTCTGTAGCAATCTGCCCAAAATTTTTGCAAGGATAAATCCAATTAGAAGTATTATTAATGCAACTAGAAATCTAACTATCAAGATACTTGATAAATTTTCCAAAAAATTCAATTCATCGATTAATCCTACCATCATAATAGAAAGACAAAGATAGTTTATAAATATTATGTAAATTCATTTTATTGAATAAAGGTAATCTTTTTTATACTTAAAATTATTCTTCTTTGCTAATTTTTGTATAGCCTTGTCAAAGTTGCTTCCGTATTGGGCTGCTTTCTTTTTTCTGAATGAAAATTTCTTTTTTAACCCCAAACCCAGTGCTGCTTCTCTTAAGATATATTTTTTTATATTGTTCTTTATTTTATATTTGGAAGGTATCTTGAAAGATAATCTTATGAGCTCTTTTTCAAGAAAAGGGGCTGCAAATTTAAAATTATAATATTTTGCTATTGCAAAGTCCCTCAATAAGTCTCTTTGCCACATTTTCTTCAGACCGGAGAAGCACTCTTTGTTTATATCTTTGGAATTTTCGTGCCTTAAATAGCCTCCGAATATTTCCTCAGAACCCAACCCTCCAAAGAAATATTTTATTTCATCTTTCTTTGCAATTTCAAAACAAGCAACCTCAACCGCCCCAACTCCGACATTCACAACATTATTTAATTTCTTACCAAGAATTTTGACTGTTTTCTTGATTATTTTTTCTGCCTCATCCAGTGTCAGCTGCTTATACTTAAGGGAAAATCCTAAAGCTTTTGCTGTCTTTTTTGCAGCAATTAAATCTTCAGAGCCCTCCAATCCAACACAATAGCATATAAAATCTTTATTTAATTTTTTGCATATAAACGCAATAAGTGTTGAATCAACACCACCTGAGAATAATACTCCGAATTTTTCTTTTGGAAGCAGTTTCTCAATAGAATAAGTAAGCTCTTTCTTCAGAAAATCTAAAATTTCTTTTTTATCATTGATAGAAACATTCTGCTTTAATGCACTTATTTCCTTTTTCCATTCTTCTTCCGGAATAAGATCTTCCTCAATGTACCACATAACAAGAATAATCACCCCAAGCTTTATTAAGTTTTCTTATTTTGATTTTCTTAATTATTTATTAAGACTTCAGAAGGTTTTCGAGCATATATATTTTTAAAATATTGCATAATCATCCTCTCAGTGTTATAGTAAGAAGCTATCTTTGATATGGAATTTTTCATAATATTAATCCATGCATTTTTATTATTGTAATATAATGGTATGATTTTATTTTGTAATTTGTTATATAAATCTTTTACATCTTCTATATCATCAACTTCGCAAAGCATTGTTTCACTAGGTTTTTGTCCTATACTCCATCCTGTTTTGTCTTCCTCATGAGCTTCGATAAACCAACCGTCTAGAACACTAAAGTTAATAACTCCATTATGTGCTGCTTTCATTCCGCTCGTACCGCAAGCTTCTCTTGGCCTTCTTGGATTATTAAGCCATATATCTGCTCCAGAAGTAAGCAATTTTCCTAAAGCCATGTCATAGTTTTCAAGATAGATAACATCTATACTGCCCTTTAGATTATTTGAATGTTGATTTATCCTATATATTGCTTCTTTTCCGAAATTATCTTGAGGATGTGCCTTGCCTGCAAAAACCAATTGTATCTTTTCTTTTCCTACCTCAATCAGCTTTTCTAAGTCAGAAAAAATCAAATCTGGCCTTTTGTATTCTGCTGCTCTTCTTGCGAAGCAAATAGTGAGCTTATCTTTGTCAAGATTTATATTATATTTTGAGTTAATATAATCAATAAGCCTTTCTTTTGAATTTGAATGCGCTTTCCAGATTTCCTCATTAGGAATTTTAACTGCATTTTTTAAATTATTAGAGCTTTCTCGCCATTCTGGAATATATTTGCTGAATAAGTCCTGAAAATCTTTGCTTGTCCAAGTATATGAATGAATTCCATTTGTTACATAATCAATATCATGATCAGGAAACATATTATTAGTTACTTCACTATGTTTTTCAGAAACTGCATTTTTATATCTGCCTAAATTCATGGCCAATATAGTCATATTAAGGCAATTTTTCCCTGCTAAATATTTTATGTTTTTTGGAATTTCATGAACATATCTTCCCATTACTTGGTCAACTAGATTATAATCAAAACAATCGTGACCTGCCTTTACAGGAGTATGGGTTGTAAAGACA
>PXDW01000001.1 GCA_003564925.1 Candidatus Woesearchaeota archaeon
AGGGAAAATGGTATCTAAAAAGTTTATACTATGTGCCGGGAACAGTTATATATTTTTTATTGGTTTTAAATGATGGAATAGGAACAACCTTGACCCATTATGGGAATATTCTAGATATTAAGCATATGGTATATATTGGTATGTTTTATCTGCTTCCTTTTTTATTATCTGTTATATTTATTATATCTTTAAGCATGCATAATTCTTTAAAAGAAAAAAGATCAATAACCTATTCAATCATTCTGCTAATAGGTGTTTCACTATTTTTATTAAGCACCTCAATTGTCCAGAACTTACAAAGAGCATTGAATTTTGAAATACCTGGTAATTCCATTTTTATTATTATTCTCTATTTCTTTATTTCCATTTCCTTAGTGAGTATACAATTAAATGTAGAAAACCTAACCTTAAAGACGGCTTTTAAAAAAAGTAGCGATCTTTTGCTTGTAACAGATAGCAAGGGGGAGACAATATCCCTAAATTCTGCTATGGATGATTTTCTTTTCTCAGATAAGAGAGAAAGGCAAAACACTAAAGATATAAAAGATATTTTACATAAAAAAGCAAAAGATAAGCAAAAAGTAGAATCTTTTTTTACCTCCCTTAAAGAAGCCGACTTAGATGCTTATGAGCCAGTAATAGCTTTAGATGACGGTGGCTCTTGTAAGTATTTTCAAATAACAATAACTCCTATAAAGGACAGGTGGGAAAGAGTTACTGCAAAAATATCAATGTTTAGGGATGTAACCGAGCAAAAGGTCCTTCAGGAAAGGCTAAAAGAAGAATCTATAAGGGATCACTTAACTTCTGCTTACAACCGTAGGTATTTCTATGAAAAGCTCCAAGAGGAAGTAAAAAAATATGACCGGTACAAAAATCCTTTCTCACTTATGATATTAGATATTGACAACTTTAAAAGATACAATGATACATACGGCCACCTAAAAGGGGATTGGCTGCTAAAAGAAGCGGTAAAAGCTTGTAGAGAAAGTATAAGGGAAGGGATTGATTTTATTGCACGCTATGGCGGGGATGAATTTGCTGTGGTTCTAACCAAAACTAAAACAGAAGAAGCAGAAAAGATAGCAAAAAGAATAGTTTCTAAATACAGTAAAAAACAAACAGAAGATACAGCCCTAAGCATTGGAATTTGCCAATACGGGGAGGATAAATCGATAGAGGACCTTATAAATTGTGCAGATTCCCTGATGTATGAAGCAAAGACGGACAAGGGAAGTTCTATAAAGACGCCAGTTTAGAAAGGTTTTGAAGCTTCTAATAAATCCAATTTTTGAAAACTAACATCTTACTTTGAAAATAAAGGACTAACTTTAAATAGTTAAAGGCCTTTTTTAAATTGAGGCAAAAACATCTTTTTTTTAACTAATCCAGTCATTTAAATGAAAGCTATTGTCAAACTCAAAATTATCCTTTTTAAAAATCTCTATGCATGCATCCACTGCTTCACGATTAAATAATTTGCCCTTATCTATACTTATCTCCCTTAAGGCAGTTTCTAAATTAAGCGGAGGTCTGTATGGCCTGTACGAGGTCATAGCCTCTACTACATCAGCGACCATAAGAATCTGAGCCTCAATTATTATTTCATCGCCTTTTATTCCATATGGATAGCCTGAACCATCCAGCCTTTCATGGTGCTGGAGGGTTGCTTTTGCTACTGGCCAGGAAAAATCAATATTCTTCAGTATCTCAAATCCTCTTAAGGCATGATCTTTTACTATGGAATATTCATGTTCATTTAGTTTTCCGGGCTTGTTTAAAATAGAAGAGGGGACAGCAATTTTTCCAATATCATGAAGCAGGCCTGATATGTTTATACCATCAGTAGTATTTTTAGGCAGAGCTAGTTTTTTAGCAATCTCTACACTTAATTTTGCCGTATTGTTCTGATGCTCTGATGTAAAAGGGTCACGGTATTTATGTATAATAGATACTGCTTTTATTGTACCATTAATTATATTTTTTAATTTTTTTTCTGACCTTATCTTTATAACACCCAGAGTAATATCAGCTGCAACTTCAGTCAAAAACTTTAGCTCTTTATCATCAAAGACATTTTTATATTGGCTGTAGACATTTAATGCTCCTATAATATTGGAACCATGCTTTATGGGAACTGCAACTGACGTTCTGTAACCTCTTTTTAGTGCTTCTTTTCTCCAAGGCCTAAATTCAGGGTTATTTTTAATATCTTGCATGACCTGAGGCTCTCCGGTCTTAATTGCCTTTCCAGTGGGACCGTCTGCATATTTTGAATTATCCCATTTAATTTTAATATTTTTTAGATAACTACTTTCAAACCCACACTGAGCTACTGGCTTTACAGAATAATCCTCTCCCTTTAGGCTCACCCACACAAAAATGTAGTTATTGTTTTTTACCAATATATTGCATATTTCATTAAATAGCCTCTCTTCATCTTTTACTCTTAAAAGAAGCCTATTTAGGGCAGAAATACTATCTTTTAAATTTTCAATTCTTTCTATATGACTTTTATTTTTTAAAATATAATTCATATGTTATATAATTGCTGTATTATGTTATATTTAAAGACTCAATATAATTATATTATTTCTATTTCTACTTGTCTATTCAACGAATTTTATTTAAAATCTAAATGAAACCGTATCGTTGCCTACCGTGATATTTTTATGGCCCTTAAAAGGATCTGGGCCATCTTTTTGAGCATATATGCTAAAAAGCCAACCTTTATGGGAGAAGCTGTAGAAAGCTAGAAAAGCATAAAGAGATAGATCGTAGGCAGCAACCGGGGTAGAAAACCAACAATTGCAGTGCCAGATGAGCTAAAAAGAATAATCGTAAACCTGAAGGTAAAAAAGTACCTATTACACTAAAGCCAATTTCAGCCATTACCAGCGGATACTTTAAAAAATATGAGGGGATCAGCATAAGTGTGGCTACAGTACACCGCATCCTGGGTACTGCGGCCATATAAAGTCTAAAAAAAACATATAAGAAAAAAGACCTACAGAATAAGGTAGCCAAAGGCTTCTCTGGGCATGATGGTCCATGTAGAGGATTTTGCCACATTGCCACAGTTCTCAATCTATCTCTTAACCGCCCCATAAGCCTTCAGTAGATCATAAAAACTGCCTGCAGAAAAAACAGCTCCTGTCCTTAGTACGGTCTCGAAAAACTCCGCCCCTAAAAGGCCGGCTGCAATCACAGCATAAATAAATGCAATGATATATAAACATAACCTGTGGAACTGGTAGGTTTTTTTAGTAACAGTTTTATCCACTAAAAGAAATCACAAGGTGTGCCGTCTGGTTTTTGCCCATAGAAGAAGAGGGCACCCAATATTTTAGATGCCCTCTTAATTATTGCTGATAACTAAATATCACTAACTCTTCTTATCTTCTTTAAGGCAAGCATAAGACCACCAGCTGCAATCAGCAGGCCAAGTGCCAT
>PXDW01000078.1 GCA_003564925.1 Candidatus Woesearchaeota archaeon
AAAAAAGTAAAATTAAAAAAACAAGCATTATATTTGTTTTTTTGTTCATTTTATCATTTTATTCCTTATTTAAAAGTTCAATTTGACTTTTTAAGGCCCGCATCTCTTCTTTTAGATTATCTATCTTTGTTTGCTGTTTTTTCAGCTCTTCTATTTCTTTTTGCTGCTCTTGCAATGCTTTGATTAAAGGCGCAACGAGAACCCCATAATTAACAGTTTTTAGTCCTTTACTATCTTCATTAACAGCTTCTGGAAAAATCTTTTCAACATCCTGGGCAAGCATACCTATAGATTCTTTTCCATTTTCTTTCCATTTGAAATATATTCCTTCCAATTGACTAATCTTCGACAATGCCCCATTAATAGGAATAATATCTTTTTTCAAGGACCTATCTGATGAATAATAAAAAGAATTGGCTTGAACTGATCCAGAAACATATAATCCGCTCGCAGGGGCATCGCTAGGATTATCTGTTCCCACCGCCAATCTCTCGTATATTGCAACGCCAGTCGGATTAAGCCTAAATCTTCTTTCATCATCTGCTGTCCTTATATAAAGCGAAGTAGGGGTTCTTAGACGAATGTCTTCGACTTCAACTATATTTGCGCCAAGGATATTATTTGAGACTGTAATTGTTCCATCTATATCCAGAGCAGTCGAAGGACTCGTAGTTCCAATTCCAACTCTTTTATTGGTCGAATCAACGTGGAATGTATCTGTTTCTATTGTGAAGTCTCCTGAAATTTTATTTCCCACAGGGCTTTGGAATTGCTTTCTTTCTGCTCCAGCAAAATTTAAGTCTTGTCCATTTACAGCTATGCCTAACCAGTAATTTCTACTTAGATTAAGCCTTAATTCTGTATCTGAACCAAGCATTATGTCAAAGTACCCATCGTTAATAGTGTTATCAAAATCGCTGCCAGAGTCAAAAATCAAATTACCTCCAGTAGGAGCATCATGGATAGTTACTCTTATATTACCATCATCAACTAAATTTCCATTAAACTCAACCTTGCCTTGTAATGAAATTAGCTGCTGAGTTGCGCTAACTCCAGATACAAAAAACAAAAACAAAAAATAAAAAAAGCAAATCTTTATTTTTTTGGACATCATTTTTCCACCTCTAATTTGTTTATTAATTTTTTCATCTTTTCAAGCCTAAACTTATTATAGTCTGGTTGTTTTGATTCAGACCTAAGTTTCTCAAAATAATATTAACTCTTCCTTTTACTTTCTCATCAAAATCAGTTACTAATATATTGTCTTTGTTTATTATTATTCTATATTGGTTTATTTCATCAGTTCTATATCCAAAAGCCTGTGTTTTTTCTTCAAATTCTTTTAACTCCAATAGCCTTATTTTCTCATTCAGATACCTGTCTGTTTGGGTAATAAAAATATATGTTTTTCCGTCAAGCTCAGACCCTAACTTCAACATTTCTGATTCCATGACATTGGGTTTTTTGCTTTCAGAAGCTATACCCATAGAATAATGATCTATATTTCCATAAACAAGCCTTGACCTGTTTTTAGCCAAGGTTGTTTCCGAATACTCGGCTATAAATACAATATTTTTTATATCCAATGTTGATGAATCCATAAGACCGTCAGCAGAAACATTTATTAAATAATTTCCGGCTTCATTTATCTGGAAAATAAGTGAATAATTTCCATCTCCTTCATCAAAAATTGAGTAATCACCCAACCTTTGATTATTTATATAAACATCGAAATCTGATTTTCTTATTTCTCCTATTCCCGCGTTAATTTTTATATTTATTCTGTTATAAACAAACAATTCATCAGGTATGTTTAAGTTTAAAGAGCTTGCAGTTTGCCCTCTTATTAAATTAAAGCTTATGTCCTTTATTGTAGTATATCCAAAATTATCTGTGCATCTAACAGTAATTTGGTGTTCTCCATCAGCAAGATTACTGACTCTTGTTTCATGGTATGTTGAATTTGTATATTCAAAATCAAAATTAGCTATTCTACATACTGCTTTTTTGTCTGTTTTAAGTACAATAATGGGATTATTTCTTATAACCCCTCTTGGCTTATAAAATAGTATTTGCGGAGCTTTAATCTCGCTGTAAGAAACTGATTCTTTTTCAAGACCTACTCTATCTCTTGCAGTCACAACAGCAAAATAGCTTTTGTTTATTGTTGCATTTGTTATTTCATACGAAGTTACATTCCCAAGCCATCTGAAAAATATAGTTGAGCCGTTAACTTCTGTGACATTTAAGGAAACATTTACAACTCCAGAGCCCGCATCATAAGCTCGCCATTTAAATGTTAAGCTTTCTGTTGAAGCAAATCTGTGCGGAACTTCTACAATGGGCCTTTCAGGCGGCTTAGTGTCAATTCCTATAAATCCATAATGTTCAGTTTTTCCTATATTGCCTGCCAAGTCCCTTGCTTTTATATGGAAATAATATATCCCATCTGAGATTGCTATTTCTGTATGTTCTCTTTTCCCACCATCCATCTCTAATATATTGTCTGGGATTGTACCCTCTTTATTGTCAAAAACATAGCTGAACCCTGACAATGTTTCTTCAGTTACAGACCAGTTGAAGTGTATTGTTGGATTGCTACTCCATTCATTTTGAGTGTGCGAACTCTCTAAAGTTATGTTTGGGCTTACAAGATCTACGATTATTCCGTCGGACATTGAAATGGCTGTCAAATTGGCTGAATTGCTTACCCTAACAACAAAAGTATACATATGGTTGTGTTCAAGGATGAGCCCTGTAGCATTAACATAAGTGTTTGTTCCTGTACTTGTCCAATCTTTTAAATATGTTGATGATGTGTTGTCATATATCCTGTATTCATATTCTAGAGGCACTCCTATAAAAAATAATTCTGGATCATTAGCCCCATACCAATACGCGTATAAGCTGCTTGCGCTGTTTGTATAATCCCCTTCATCAACAACAGTTGCAGGGTTTGGTGCTGTAACATCAAGATATCTTCCCAAAGGATCATAATAAATTGTATCATACAAAATAACTTTTGTTTCATCTGTTTTATTTATGTTATAATAAACAGTTTTTAAGCCAGTTCCATCACTTAATACCCAGAATTTAAAAGGTTTGCATGTTTCCCAAGGGCTCCATGTAATATTATCATTACTGTATCTGCACTTATTAGCTTTATTTGAATCATACCCTAACAATAAAACAACAAACCTTGAAGAAGTGTGCTCCTTGCTTATCTGCTCAAATCCTGTTTGCCCCAAATTCCTTATTTTAATACCTTCATAGATACAGTAATTGGCAATGCAGCTATAATCTTCGGGGCATCCAATTGTGCTGTTGCAGTCATACCATGTTCCTAACTCGCAGAAGTCAAAATATCCGTCTAAATTCACATCTATTTCGCTTTCGCTTCCATGCTGATAGCACAAGCCCTCATGAA
>PXDW01000090.1 GCA_003564925.1 Candidatus Woesearchaeota archaeon
AAGAGGAAAATAGAGGGCATCCTTACTGGGCAATAAAGCGCGCATTGAAAAGAACAGGCATAAAAGACGAAAAAATAAGGCGTGCCATGGGAAGAAGAAAGTTCAAAAGAAAAGCTTATAAAAATGTTGTTTTTGTTTCTCAACTTATACTATGGCTGTTATTGGTGATATTCTCATCTGTTTCCAGCCAAGAGTCTATAATTCTTATAGTTGCTGCTTTCTCACCCATATTTTTAAGCTATCTAATTTCGTTCTATATTGTAAATGGTATGAAAGAAAAATTCCTATTGTTTATTGTTCCTTTTATAACAACAGCAATTGTTTTTGTGCTTTTTGCCTTGTTTGCAAACAGGATTTTAGAGAACATGGATATTGCAAACCTAACTTTTCTGAATGTTGCCATAAGGCTAATATTTAACATATTTGTTTATTTTGTAAACGACTACAAGAACGTAAATATGCCTCCGCCTGAAGACAGGGATAAAGCCGAAAGAATTGTTGAAAGTGTTCTTATGAAGAGCCAAAAAGATATAGATGCCCTAAGAAAAGAGTTTGGGGCTGTTAAATTATCCCAGAGGCAAATATTATATGACTTAGCAGAGATTAAAGCAGAAGAAGAGCCTGAAATAGAAAAGCAGAAGATGGTTATGGCAACAATGAACGGAAAAAGATATCATAGGCCCAGCTGTATAATTGTAGCAAATATTGATTCTAAAAATATTATACATTTTAAGGACAATGAAGATGCTATAAGCAAAGGTTACAGGCCTTGCAAGGTTTGTCTTCCTGATAAAGATTGAAAATGATAATAAAATGCCCAAAATGCAGACATACGATGAAATACAACCCCATATATGGCAAATCATCAAAAAAAGTTAAAAAGTGCGTCTATTGCGGTTTTAATATACTTGTTAAAAAAAGGTAATATAAGCCTATTCTTTTTAAAGACTCTCTAAATATGTAAAAATGACCTGATTTAAACCTATTAAAAGGCAAAAAAACCAAACCTTTTTAAATACCAAATCTTTATATTTTATAGACGAGAAATGGCTGTTTCTCTATAATAAAAATGGCAGAGGAAAAAAACAACAAAGTAGAGAAAATTATCCCTCAAGTAATAGAGGATGAAATGAGAAAGTCTTACATAGATTATGCTATGTCTGTCATTGTTGGGAGGGCTCTACCAGACGTCAGGGATGGGCTAAAGCCAGTTCATAGGAGAATTTTATTTGCTATGAATGATCTCGGTATGCATTATAATAAGCCTTTTAAAAAATCTGCAAGAATTGTTGGAGAAGTTCTTGGTAAATATCATCCACACGGAGACACTGCTGTATACGATTCCATGGTTAGAATGGCTCAAGAATGGTCATTAAGATATCCTTTAATACAAGGTCAGGGAAATTTTGGGAGTATTGACGGAGATTCTGCAGCCGCTATGAGATATACTGAAGCGCGCTTAGCCAAAATAAGCCAGGAAATGCTTCAAGACATAGAAAAAGAAACAATAGATTTTGTGGATAATTTTGATGGTAGTCTTAAAGAACCAACAATATTACCTGCGAAAATACCAAATCTTCTTGTAAACGGAAGCTCAGGCATAGCTGTTGGTATGGCAACAAATATACCGCCCCATAATTTAATTGAAGTTTGTGATGCTATCAAAGCTGTTATAGAAAACCCAAACATAACAACAGAAGATTTAATACAGCACATTAAAGGTCCTGATTTTCCTACAGGAGGAATAATCTGCGGAAATCAAGGTATTCACCATATATATAAAACAGGAAGGGGAAAAATAAAAGTAAGGGGAAAAGTAAGGATTGAAGAAAACAGCGGAAAAGAAGCCATTATTGTCGATGAAATCCCATACCAAGTGAATAAGTCTCTTCTTATTGAAGAAATAGCAGCTTTGGTAAGAGACAAAAAGATAAAAGGAATAAGTGATATAAGAGATGAGTCTGACAGAGAAGGAATGAGGATAGTTATAGAGCTTAAAAAAGACGCGAGCTCGAATATCATTATAAACCAGCTTTACAAACACAGCAGACTCCAGGTTACTGTGGGGGTTACAATGCTTGCATTGGTTGATAATGAGCCAAAAATACTTAACCTAAAGCAAGCGCTTGGATTCTTCATTATACATAGAGGCGAGATAGTAAAAAAGAGGACCGAATATGATTTAAAAAAAGCGAAAGAAAGGTCTCACATTCTAGAGGGGCTAATAACAGCATTAAAAGATATTGATATGGTTATAAAAAAGATTAAATCCAGCAATACTGTAGAAGAGGCATCTGAAAGCTTAATTAAAAAATACAAACTAAGCAAGATACAATCAAAAGCCATTCTAGAAATGAGGCTTCAGAAATTGGCCTCGTTGGAACAGGAAAATATTAAAAAAGAGCATTCTCAGCTGTTAGAAACAATAAAGAAATTAGAATACATACTTTCAAATAATGATGAGATTTTAAAAATTATAAGAGATGAAACTGAAGATATAAAAAAATATGGTGATGAAAGAAGAACAGATTTTATTGAATATCAAGAAGACCTCAATATGGAGGATTTGATAAAACCTCATGATGTGGTCGTAACAATAACGAATTCCAATTATATAAAAAGGCTTCCTGTTGAGACTTATAGGCAGCAAAGAAGGGGTGGAAAAGGAATAATAGCAACTGGAACAAAAGAAGAAGATTTTGTAGAAGACCTCTTCATTGCTAATACCCATTCAATGATACTTTTCTTTACCGACAAAGGCAAGGTTTATTGGCTCAAAGTATATGATATACCTGAAGCAAGCAGGCAAGCAAATGGAAAAGCTATTGTTAATTTGATCCGTACTGAAAAAGAAGAGAATATAAGTTCTTTTATACCTGTAAAAGAATTCAATGAAAAAAGATATCTTGTATTATCAACTAAAAAAGGGATAATAAAGAAAACTGCTTTATCACTTTACTCAAAACCAAGAAAAGGGGGCATAATAGCCATAAACTTAGATGATGGGGATGAATTGATTAATGCGGCTATAACAGACGGCAATAAAGAGATAGTAATAGCAACTAAGAAAGGAATGGCTGTAAGATTCAATGAAAATGATACTAGACCTATAGGAAGATCTGCAAGAGGGGTAAAAGGAATAAACTTAAGAAAAGATGATGAAGTTATAGGGATGGTTGTTGCGGACCCTGATAAAACCTTATTGAGCATAACTGAAAACGGATATGGAAAAAGGAGCCTTATAAAAGACTACAGATTAGTAAGAAGAGCTTCAATAGGTGTAATAAATATAAAAGCAACTGAAAGAAACGGCAATGTTGTCGCGATAAAAACTGTTGATGATGAAGATGAGATGATGTTTATAAGCAAAAAAGGCATAATTATAAGAGTGCCTGTGAAGGGTATTTCTACTATTGGCAGAAACACACAAGGAGTAAGATTGATGAGACTAAAAGAAGATGACAGAGTAGTTTCTGCAGCAAAAATAATTAATGAAGAAGAATAATTAAATGAAAGGTCTTATCATAGCAAATGAAGGGGTCGAAGATATTTCCGCTTTAGAGATAAAGGAATTGCTAAATCTAGATGATGTTGATATAAGAAAAAAAGCTGTTTTGTTTGAAATAAAAAAACTAAAAGACTTGGCTTTCTTATGCTATAGGGCACAATCTCCAAAAAGAATAATTCATCTTCTTGGCGAGACAAGAGTAAGTGATAATTTAGAGGATACAATAAAAAATTTTGAAAAAATATTGAATTATAAAGAGTTAGCCGATTATATCGATAATAAAGTTATCAGGGTAGATTGTGAAAGGATTGGAAAGCATGATTTTAAAAGTATTGATATAAGCAAAAATATAGCTGATTATTTGATAAAAAAAGGGTATAATAATATTTCATTCAAAAATCCTGATATAATTATATATGTTTTTATAAACAATAAAAAAGCATATATTGGAATTGATTTTTCAGGTGATATTAGCAAAAGGTATTATAAAATATTCAATAACTCTAAGAGCATAAAAGGTAACACCGCTTATTGTTTGCTGAGAAAAGCAGAGTATTCAAAAGGAAAGACTTTGATTGATCCTTTTTGCAGGTCTGGAGAAATAACTATAGAAGCTGCTTTATTCTCTCATGAAATGGTGGTTCAAAACAAATTTCCATTTTTGAAGTTTCTTGATTTTGGCTTAAGCAAAGAAATACCAGGAAAAAAAAGTAATGAAAAAATAAGCATTTATGGTTACGATTCTATGGAAAGGAACATAATTGCTGCAAGAAAAAACAGCAAAATTGCAATGGTTGACAAATTAATAAACCTAAATAAAGCTGATTTATCTTGGATAGAGACAAGGCACGATAAAGAATCTGTTGATTGCATAGTTACAAGGCTTCCAGAAACATCAAAATACAAAAAAGAAGAAGCCATATGTAAAGTGTATAAGGAGTTTTTTGAAAAATCATATAAAATATTAAATAAAAATGGAAAAATTGCCTTGATAAGTAAAAACGTTGAGTTGATAAAAAAGGAAAAAGGAAAACTTAAAATAGTAAAAGAGCTTATTATACAAAGTGGGAAATCTGAATTAAAAGCGGTAATACTTGAAAATGCAATGTGATATATGTGGTTCGGATGAAGAACTTTTTCTTGCTGATATTGAAGGTACTAATTTAAATGTCTGTAAAAAATGCAGCAATTACGGAAATGTAATAAAAAAGATAAAAAAACATGTAGCTCCTGCAAAAACCAATTCAAAAAATTTTGAAGCCGAGAGTAGTGAAATTATACAAACTTTTGTAGATAATTTCAATAACATTATAAAAGAGAAAAGAGAAAAGCTCGGGCTAAAGCAAAAAGAGCTGGCCAAAATAATGGCAGAGAAAGAGTCTGTTATACATAAATTAGAATCTGGAACCATAGAACCAGATCTGCAACTTGCAAGAAAAATAGAGAAAGTCCTTAAAATAAAAATAATTGAAGAGCAGGAAGTAAAAAAAACAGAAACAAAACATAATACAGAAAAATTAACTATAGGTGATTTAATAAAAAGATAATTACATTATGTCTTTAAAGACTTCTTCAATTATATCTTCAGACCATCCTGTCACCATAAGCTCCTTTTTTATATCTCTCCTTAACTTACCTTTTTTTAATGAAGATGAGATATAATTAGCCATCATGGATTTTTGGTCCTCTGGAAGTGAAACATCTTCTAAAGCCGACATGATCTCTGCTTCGTTCCAACCTTTGCTAAGAAGATGGTTCTTTATTTCATTATAAGAATCGCCTTGGGCTTTCGACTGCTCTATAAAACCAATCATATCTGAAGAATTTGAAGATAGTGGGTTATCGATTTTTTTAGAAAATATTTTTTCCTTATTAATGTAAACAACTCCAATAGCAAGAAATACAAATATAATGATAAGAAATATCATTCTAGAATTGTTGTTTTCTTTTTTCAAATCTTCTTCCAGGATTGGCGCAATATCGTCGTCAGGTTCGAATCGGTCCACAATATTTTCTTTTTGTTCAGAAGGGCTTCCACCTATATAGAACCAACCAAAACTAGAAACCCAAGAATCATAATAATAGTAAGTTCGGTCTTCTTTTTCAGTTTTTTTAGTTTCCTGAAGCTTCCAGTCATCTTCTTTTTTATACAAATTTATACTAAACTCATCTATGTTGTTTTTTTCTATCCATGATTTCTCGACTCTGAATTTGATTATTATACTTTTTATGTTCGAATCTTTTATCCCACTCTTCGAGATATTAATAAACTGGTATGGGGTGTCTTTTGTTCCGGGAAAAAATTCTCTCAGATTATCTACTCTCTGTGCCCTCATTGAAGAAAGCTCCACTCCTTCTATCAAATTGAAATAAACTGTAGTTACTGCTATATCAAGGTTGTTGACAAAAAAACTATTTGTACCAGGTTCTAATGAACTCCATATTGTTGTAGAAGGCAAATATATCTGCGAAGATGAAAAATAAGGCAAAACAAAAAAGAACAATATTGAAATAATAAAAATTACTGCTAATCTTTTAAATTTTTTTTTCATTTGGCCTCTTTTTTCAAATATATTATATATGAATAAACTATGATTCATAGTATTTAAATTTACCTATAAAAATTATTGAGAATAAAGTATATTGATAATTAATATATAGCCGATTATATTCTTTTAAAATTATTTAAAAACTAAATTAATTTTTCTAAAGCCGCCCGATTCTTAAATCCGTAGTGAACTTCATCATTTATTACTAGAATTGGAGTTTTTGTTTTATCAAGATATGTTTTTTGGATTGTGTCCAAAGCAGGATTGTGTATATTTATATCCAAAGGATAAACCATTACATGAGGGTATTTTCTTCTTATATACGTAAGAACATTTCCTTGTTGTTCACATGTTGCGCAGTCTCCTTCATTGGAATAAAAATAAAGTATTAATGTGTTATTTTTACCGCATTCCTCGTTTGCTCTCTTAAGAAAAAGCCATTGCTTCAAACCAAGCAAAGAATAGTATTCTTTAAGCCTTATAACTGTCGGGTTATTTAATCCTAAGGTGTTTTCCATATGGCTGAGTCTGTTGCTCAATTCATGTAACTCATCTGTTAAAGGAGTAATATCCAATGATTCGCATGGGTTTTGAGATAAAAAATCATATTGGAGCTCTATTGCCATTGTCTGAACTCTGAAAGCCCTTTCCATATCTTCTATGTTTCTTAATTTTACATCTGAAAAGTAATTCCCAACAAATATTCCGGCAATGAATATTATTGTTGTTATAAACAAAACTACAATATATTTACTAACTGTGAATTTTTTATCGTTCATAAAAAGAAAAAGCATTAATTGGTATAAAAATATTTCTGTTACCAGTCAATTTTTCTAATTTTAGCAATCTTGAATAATCCTGCAACAAGCCACCAGAACCCAAAAAGTATCCAATAAAATAAAAGGAAAGGTATGTATGCTGTTATAATGCTATCTTTTTCCTTTGAAAGAATTTTTGCTATATAAATTGAAGTAATTCCAAGAAATAGTGATAATACAGCCAATATAAATAAAGGCGATAAAGAAAAATAAAATAGATCAATCCTGAAATTAAAAATACCGAATATATCATAATCAACCGCTTTCAAGGTATAATAATTTTTTATTGCATTTGAAAAAATTTTATATATTGAATAAAATAAAACAGATATTATCAACAATACAGAGATAAAAGAACCAGGCAAAATGAACAATCCGAGATTTCCGTGTTTCCTGCTGAATATTTGCTTATACCTTATTACGTTATTAATAAATCCAAGATACCATCTCAATCTTTGTCTTAGCAGTTCTTTGAAGCCTCTTGGCCCGACAGTATAAACACTCGCATCTACTGAATTTTCAATCTTATATCCTTTGATTTGTATCCTCAGAGCAACTTCAATGTCCTCTGTAAGATTATTTTCGTCATAGCCCCCATATTTATCAAAAAACTCTTTCCTGTATAATGAAAAGGGTCCTGGAGTTACATGAATGCTTCCAAGAAAAGCAAACATCTTTCTAAGAAATATACCAAATAAAAACTCTGCTCTTTGTATTCTTTGAAGAATTGTTTTTGGTTTATAAATCTTTAATGAAGGTGTCACTGCCATAACATCTGGAGAATCAAAATAACAAAGCAGTTTTTTCAAAGCAGTTTTTTCAACAAACGAGTCTGCATCCAGACACCCCACTATGTCTCCTTTTGCTCTTTTTAAAGCAAAATTCAAGGTTTTACCCTTACCTTCATTTTTTTTTGTAAAAAGCCTTATGCCTTTTTTTACAAATCTTTTCGCTATCTTGTATGTTTTATCTTTGCTTCCATCATCGACAACGATTATCTCCAGTTTATCTTTTGGATAATCAAGCCTTAATAAGGAATTGATTGTTTTTGCTATGGTTTTTTCCTCATTATAAGCAGGAACAATTATAGTAACTTTAAACTCTTTTGTTTGCTTTCTTTTCTTAATGGTCTTTCTGTTTTCAAAAAGCGTGAGAAGAAAAAATATTGCTGTGTAAAGGCCAAAAAAAGTTACAATATAAAGCAGGATGTTTTCAAAATTCATTTTTCCTTATATACTCCCATATTTCTATGTCTGATTTTGAATATATTCTAATAAAATTATCATCATTTCTTAATAAAAATAATAGCCCTTCATCCTCCATTGTCCAAACCTGCCCCGACTTCATATTTGAATCAATCCATATATAAGTTATATTATACTTATCAAGAAAAAATTTAGTCTTATCGAAGCTTCTTGAATGAAATATTGTTTCTGAATCATTTAGCCTTTCCCTAAGATCTTTTGAATTTGTAAACATAGCATCAGCAACAGACGGCATTTTAGAAAAATAAGTTATTATGTGTCCATTGCTGTAATGTGAAAAAACAACTCCGGGAGAATTATTTTCATGAAGCCATATAAGGCTTTCTGCCTGCCCTTTTGTTGGCTCATTTTCTACAAACTGAGTTATAAAAGAAATTGTTGAAAACAAAAGTCCGCATATTATAAGTATTGTAGTTGCACTTTTTATTATGCTTTGTTCCCATTGCCTTTCCTGTAAAGACAAAAAAGCAAGAGCGGCAAGATATGCTAATAAAAAATTAAGGAATATATTCAAAAATGGAAAATAAAATGAAGGTATTAAAAAAAACATCAAAATAGCTAAAAAATAAAAATGGTTTTCTTTTTTATTCCAGAATATAAAAAATCCAATAGAGGCGAGCATGAGGGTGAATATACTCATTCCGTAATATGAACCAAAATCTGAAACAAGGTTAGAAAGTGAAGGATTTGTAATTAATTCTATATGGAAAAAATCTTTTGGTTGGATGACAAAAAAATAATATGCGAAAGATGAAAAAAACAAAGATAATGAACTAATTGTTAGTTGCATTTTGTTTTTTTTTGGAATATGATAGGCTAATAAGATAAAAAGTGTTACCGGCAAGAGCATTAGATTAAAAAAAGGAATTAGCAGTAATATGGGTATTGTGAGAAAATACTTTTTGCTTAAGAGAAAGTATAATAAAAGAAAATTAAGAAATACAGGGATAAAATAATAATTGAACGTGGAGAAAATATAAATAAATACAGGAGAGCTTATAAGTATAGCGACAGCTAAAAATATTAATTTTCTATTAAATTTTAATATTTCCATGAGTTTATATGCCAAGAATGCTGTTGCTATTCCAAAAATGATTGGAATGATTCTTGCAAATAATTCAATATAAATCATATTTGATAGTATAAAATCAGACAAATTTAAATGATAATCACTTCCCTGATAGCTTAAATGGTCTTTATCTTCAATAGTGTTTTCGTTAATGCCTTTGGCTATTCTGACATGATAATAAGAATCTGAATCAAGCAATAAAGGATTCGAGAATATTCTTAATTGGGGTAAAATAAATATAAGAATCGAAAATCCTAGTATTGCTAAGAAAGTTTTTTTTTCTATTATTTTTTCAAGATTTTTCATTTTATTCTATAATGCATAATGTTTTATAGATCATATTTGTCTTATTATAAACCAGATTAAAACAATCATCTGATGCATATTTAAGATTGTCTATTCCATATAAGTCTTTTGTATGTTGTGAAATATAGATATAGTCGACATCATATTCGTTCAATAGACGAATTGCATCGATTTTGTAAGGGGTTGAATAAATAGTCCTTATATCCTGTATTCTTTGGTTTATGTTATCTATTAACAGATAATTCGAATCTGCTACATTTTTTCTTTGTGAAAAATATGAAATCAAGTGTCCTTCATACACATTACCAAGAATTGTTGAGTTGGGAGGGGTGTTTTCCCTAATCCATATAAATGAATCTATATCTCCTGATGAAGGAACATTTCTAAAAGAATTATAAGCATATATTATACTTGGCAATACTGAAGTCAAAACTACAAGGAATATTAAAGCTATTATCATTAAATTTTGATTTTTACTAAATTTTGATTTTGATAAAAAAACAATTAATGATTTTAAATATTGCCCAGATAATATAATTAATATAATTCCCGTTAGCATTAGTCCTTGTGTCAAAGGGATAAACCTAAACCAGAGCAATAAAAAAGAAGATAATGATATTGATATTAATAAGTATATTGATCGGCTCTTCCGCTTAAATATGTAATCGTATACTACAAAAATGCCCATTGTAAAGGGTATTATACCGATTGCATAAATTGCTTCAAGAATGCTTAATCTTGAAAAATAATCAACTATCAAATAAGAAGGTATGTTTTGTGATATGAGGGCCGGTCCATGAAGCAAAAATGCTCTTTTGAATATTATAAGGTTGAGCCAAAAATAAAGAAAAAGACTAAAGAGTATGACTTCCAGCTCTGTTTTGTTCTGCTTGATATCCTCTGTTTTACCAAGGAAAAAGAAAAATATAAGTCCGAGTATAACAACAAAAGATATAGTATCTGTAACCACAAATAGTGACATGAATATTATGAGATAAAGTGTGTATTTATTTCCTGACTCAAGCTTTAGTATTGAATATATTACTGCAAGAAGAAGAGGCAATATTAAGGAGAAAACAGATACTGTATTTATTGTTTCTCTAATAAATATAGGCATGAATCCCGCCATGATTGCCGTTATCAAAGATGCTTTCTTGTTTCTTGTTATTTCAAGAACAACAAAATATGAAGCAAAAACAACTAAAGATGATAATATATTCGGAATAAGTTTTCCAACTAGTGTTATGGGAAGAAATAAATTAAAAAAAGCTAGAACATAGTGAAAAAAAGGAGAGAAATATAGAGTTCTTCCTGAATAGCTTAAATTATCACTATATAGAGGCAGTCCTGTTATTTTTATTTCTTCTACTTGCCTTAAAACAAAATAAGATTGATCATCTGAAAAATAAGGTGTTTGAAAAGCAATGATTAGCCTAAAAAATAATACTGCTATAAAAATAACAATAAGCCAAATGGGTATTTTTTTTATATCCATTTTATAAAAGATAAAGTTTTAGTATTTAATTATTATCAAAATTATAAGTTTTTAAGGCAATAATAGGTTATCATTAATGTATCAAAAACTATATAAATTTTTCAAAAATCCTTAATGATATGAATGATGCTAGACAAAAACAAATGGGCCTCCAGGATTTTTTAGATAAATCATTATCAAGAAGTATAACAACGTTTTATGGTCCTCCTGGCTCCGGAAAAACGCTTTTTTGCTTAATTTTGGCAATTAAATCAAAAAAAAAGGTAGTATATATCGACACAAAAAGAGGGTTTTCAACTTCAAGGCTAAAGCAGCTGTCTGGCGACAATAAAATATTTGAAAATATTCTTCTCCTAAAGCCGAAAAGCTTCTATGAACAGAGCGAGATCATAAAAAAATTAAAAGAAAGCATAACCAACAATATTGGGCTGATAATTATTGATACCATATCTTATTTTTTTAGGTTGGAACTGGCTAAAAAAGACCCCATTATGATCAGCAGGGTTCTTGCTTCTCAGCTTAACATCTTGAATGAAATCTCTAAAAAAAACAAAATACCTGTAGTCATTACAAGTGAAGTATATGATGACTTATCAAAAAAAGGAAGTGTAAAAGTTATAGGGGGAGAGATTTTAAAAAGAAGAACTGAATGCTTAATTGAACTTAAGAAATATAACACTATAAAAAAAGCAGTAATGCATAAGCCTTCATTGAAAGAAATAATATATAAAATAGAAGAAAAAGGTATTACTGAGATTATTCCTCACTAAAATCTTCTGCTGTTTTTTTAAAACTCTCTGAATTATTTATTATTCCCTTTAACAAGAGATATTCTCTAGCCAATAACCAAAACAATAATCCAAGGCTTTTTTTTCCCTTATTATTGCACGGTATAACCAAATCTATCATATTTGCTTGATTGTTTGTATCGCAAAGGGCTATAACAGGTATTCCCGCCTTAATTGCATCATTTACAGCATTCCTATCAGGCCATGAATCGGTAACTAAAAGAATCTTTGCTTCTGCAAAATTTTCCTGATTGGGATTTGTAAGCAAACCAGGAGGATATCTTCCAGGATAAGCTTTTGTTCCTACAACTTCTGAAAAAACCCTTGTGGGCTTCCATCCGTTTTCTCTTCTGCTTACTATCAATATTTCTTCGGGTTCATATTGGGCCAAAAAATTTGCAGCTATTTTTATCCTTTCGTCTATCTGCTGAACATTTAATACAGACAACCCATCTACCCTGCTTTTATAAATAAATTTATCCATATGCTTTGTCTTGAATTTTGTACCTATATGTATTCCGGATTTAAGATAAACATCTCTTGGTATTAGTAATGTTTCTTCTTCTGCCATTTTTCCCTCCAAATACCAAAGAACAGCTTCTTGTGATTTTTATAACCTCACACAAATGCCGTCTATTTACAGCTTTGGTAATGATTTTTTGGAAATTTGTTTTATTTATAAAGGTTTTGGTTAGAATTCTGCCAGCCTTTCATAAACAGGCCCTTGTTCTGTTAGTGTGCTTTTTATTAAATAAAAACGAGTTACTTCAAAGTCAAGTGATTTTATCTTTAATTCTTTTAGTTTTTCAACAAATTCACTTTTATTTTCAATGTATTTTACTCTCGCTAAAGTCAGGTGTGGCTTGAAATTAAAATCTCTTTTGAAATTAAATTTACTTAATGATCTCTCAACTTCTTTTTGCAATTTCTTGATACTATCTTCTGGTTCTACACCTATCCATAAAACCCTTATATAAGATTCATTTGGAAAAAAACCAAGAGAGGAGAGTTTTAGTTTAAATGGGGTAAATTTAATTTTTATCAAATTCTCTTTTAGTTTCTCTAATGATTCTTTATCAACTTCTCCCAAAAACTTCAAAGTCAAATGAAAATCCTTAGTGAAACTTCCTTTTATTCCAGTTATGTTTTTCTGAATTTGTTTAAGATAGCTCTTTATTTCCTCTGGTAATTCAATTGCTATAAATATTCTCATACATAATTAATAAACATATAACTACTTAAAATTTTTGAAAATACTTATTTTTAAGAAATTTCTAAAATATAAAAAAAATAATTTATTAAAGCTCGTTATTATTTCTTCTTTGCTGCTTCTTTCTGTTCCTTATCTTCTTCTGGAGCTTCTTCTGCTTCTTTCTGTTCCTTATCTTCTTCTGGAGCTTCTTCTCCAAAATCTTCGCTATCTTGTACCTGTTCAGATTCTTCTCCAAAATCTTCGCTATCTTGTACTTCTTCTACTGGCTCCTGTACTTCCTCTACTGGAACTTCTGAGTTGCTATCTGATTTTCCTAACAATTCAGCAAAACCAACTCTTCTAAGAACTCTTGTTACTTTTACTCTAACTTCATCGCCTTCCTTTGCATTAGGAACAAACAAAACGAATCCGTCTTTCTTTGCTATGCCGTCTCCCTTTTCTCCAACGGCCTCTATTTTAACATCTAACTCGTCGCCTACTTTAACTGGCGCAAAACTTCCACTATCATTAAATCGGTTTCCTCCACCGAATCTATCTCCATATGCCATTATATCTAATCACCTTATCTAATATATGAGCTATATAGCTCTAAACTTAAAAAATAAAAGGTTATATATAAATAATTTGGTTTTAGAAGAATTTAGAAGAAAAAAATAAAAAATTATTTAATATCTTTTAAGCCAGAGGTCTCAACAAAGAAATTACATTCTCCATCTGGGAGATTGGGGCTATCGACAAGCTTAGCTACCCTGCTTCCTTTTTTACCTTTTCTTAGGTAAATTCTAAAAGTCGATGTATGAGCAACTATATGGCCACCAATAGCTTGTGTTGGATCACCAAAGAACATGTCCGGCTTTGCCATTACCTGGTTTGTCACATAAACACAGATATTATTCGAGTCTGCAAGCTTCAACAGAGTATGTAAATGCTTATTAATTTTCTGTTGCCTTTCTGCAAGAGTGCCTCTCCCTATAAATTCTGCCCTAAAATGGGCAGTTAAGGAATCAACTATTACAAGCCTTATATTAAGTCCTTGGTTTTTTATTAAGTCATCGACTTTCTCTGCCAATAGCATCTGATGATCAGAATTATAAGCTCTTGCGACTTTAAGATTTTGAAGAACTTTTTCTGGATCAATATCAGCTCCTTTAGCTAGCTCTATTATCCTTTCGGGCCTGAATGTATTCTCTGTATCAATGTAAACAACTATTGCATCAGGGTCTTTTTTTTGGCAGTTTACTGCCAAAATATGGGCTATTTGGGTTTTTCCAGAGCCATACTCCCCGAAACACTCGGTAATGGCTCCTGACTCAAAACCACCGCCTAATAAAGAGTCAAAGGCCTCGCTTCCAGAAGAGGTTTTTATAACAGATTCTCTCTTCTTTAGAAGGTCTGCTCCTGACTCGAATCCCATATTTAATGAGCTTCTAGCAGCCTGAATTATTTTTCTAGCATTGGCCTCTGTAACACCGGCTACATCAACTAACTCGCCCGGGCTGGCAACAGCG
>PXDW01000007.1 GCA_003564925.1 Candidatus Woesearchaeota archaeon
GCATTTTAACTGCTTTTGGAATGTCTTTTTTGTTAAGCAATTTTAGCGTTAAAAAGTTTTTGCCTACCAGGTCTTCTCTTTTGTATCCTGTTATTTTTTCGGCCTCCATATTGCCATCTATAAAATTTCCCTTTAGATCATTTATATAATACCCGACAGGAGCGCGATCAAAAAGCACCTCCAGGAACTCTTTTGTTTTTTCCAATTTATCTCATTTCCCTTGCTAAATTTATAAATTCTTCTTTTAAAATTAATATACCAAAAAACTTAATCTAATAATATAAAAATCTATATGGAACAGCAATCAATCATCTTCTGTTATGACCCCCGAAGGTTAGATACAAACCTATCAATTAAGCTAGCACCAACTGATGAGACTTGTTTTTATTAAATTTATGTTCAGATACTAATAGTATACTATCAAAGCCAAGAAAATATGTTGGCCCTATATGTTCTGTAAGTCTGGTATTGAATAAAATAATTTTTCTAATATCTTGGGTAATTGATTCATATCAATTTAAAATCTTTAAGGTTTATATAATTGGTAATTTTTGATGAGTTGCACTTTTGCTCTCAGGAGCAAAAAAATCAACAAGATATGAAAAAAGTCCTCTTCTTTCCTTATAAATAATCGGCTGGCCGCAAAAAGTATGATAATTTATATCTTTTAGATAAACAATAAGTTCTGTAATTGCCAGAATCAGGCCAGCCAATGCGGCAAGGAAAAAGCCCATCCCATAGGTGTTTTCAGAATAATTCATTGTCAGGTAAGTGAAAACGACATTGCTGGCCAGAAAGGTGGCAGATACGTATAACGCTCCCCGCCTGTCTTCAAAATAAAGCAATATTAATATAATTATCAGCATGATTATATTAAAGTATGCCCCAATTGCAAGAAGGTTAAAAATATCAACAGACAGTTGAGTCAGGCCAAATCTAGGTAGCAGGTAATAGCCTGCCGCAATGAAAACTAAAGTAAAAAACAGCTGGATCTCCATTATGTTTCTAATCTCAGACCAAAGTGTCCTTGTCATATCTTTTTTGGCATTTTCTATATCTTTAAGATTGCCTTTCCCGGTTATTAAAGTGTAATATGCTTTATACTTATCATAAAAAGATGTTTCCATTGATACTATAAAAACTACCATTGAGGGCATTATCGATAAAAAAGCATAAAATGTCGGAAGATCATAAGTAGGTGCATACATATATGTTCCTTCTACCCTTACACCAAGTTCGCCTGTCCAGAACAAGAAATTATGCACATAAAGGCCAAGGGTATAAAAAAAAGCAATAAAAAATAATGTAGGATACTTATCAAAATGTTTCAAAAATTCAAAATATTTGCTTGCAGACTTGCCAAAGAAGTTTTTAAGATAAACCATAAGCGAAACTATTATTATAAAGAACCCCGAGTCCATCGCAAGCAAAAACCCAAAAACTGTCTGCAAATTTGTAAATTTTAAAAAGACAAAAGAAAGCCCTATAATCGTCCCGATTCCCCATAGAAAACTTTTTACTATTTTCATATAGTCTTTGAGGGTGGATAGATATTCCATTATAATGAAGACAATAACCAGTTCCATGAACAATAAATAGCTTACCAGCTTGATCTCAAATTGAAGCGGAGAATTCCAGAAAAAAATAATTCCTATAATTCCTGAAATCGGTACTGCAATACTTAAAACTCCATAAAGTGACGGTATGATATATTCAAATTTCTCACTATAAAGCATATCTGCAATAAATCTTGTGATCATCATTTTGAAACCACTGGCTATGATCTGGGAAAAAATAAATGCATAGACAACTGATGCAATAAAAAGTTCTCTGTCCCTGAAGGAAATATCCATGTATTCCAGAAATTGTAACATTGTTACAATTATTAGCGTGGCTAGAATAAATGGTCCAAGAGAAACCAGCGCTGAATACGCATAGGCTCTTAAATTACTGAAGAAACCGGAATCCTTAAATAATTTTTTTAATTCAAACCCTATTCCCGCCATTTAATGTCTGCCTTATATTAATTTTTGAATTAATGCTATTTTATATAATGCTGATAGATGGCTCTGTAGCTTTGGACACATTTCTCATAACCATAAAGGTTTGAAACCCTGTTAAACCCGTTTTCACCCATTTTTTTCCTGAGCTCGCTATCTCTGCAAAGTCTTATGATGGCTTTTGCTATCTTTTCAATATCCATCACCGATTCTACCAGACCTGCTTTACCAAAACCATCATCAGCCCCATATAAAAGCTCCTTGCATCCTCCAACGTCAGTGGTTACAAAAGGCTTTTTTGCGGCCATCCCTTCGAGTATCACAAAGGGCTGCCCCTCACTTATACTTGTCATTACCAGCACATCCATATCTTTTATATAGTCCCTGACATCGACTTTGCCCGTAAAGGTCAGATCTTTAAGATTTAACCTTTGGGCAAGCTGTTTGCATTCCAGAAAATATTCTTCATCTTCATCTGTGGGTCCAAAAATAAAAAACCTTGCATTCTTAATTTCATTTTTTACATGATTAAAACTCTGTATCATTGTTTTTAAATCCTTAATAGGCACTACTCTTGTAATTGTTGCTATATTAATATGACTATATCCGGGCAAGTCCTTTGTTGACTTTTTAGGGGCAGTGCCGGCAAATGCTTTGATATCAATTCCATTTGGGACAATTTTTATCTTTTCAGCAGGACAGCCTAGCTCTAGCTCTATCTCTCTGTTTTTTTTAAACAGGGTTAAAACCTCATCTGACAATTCATATACACAGCTGCATATATTATAGAAGAACTTAATCCACATGTCTTTAAAATACGCTTTTGCCCAGGTAGACTTAATAATCTCTTCTTCTCTTTCTCTTGAATAGATTCCGTGCTCGGTAAGCAGCATTGGTCTTTTATAAATGAACTTGGACATTACAGCAAAAAGACCAGCATACCCATTTGCAGCGCTATGGTATATATCAGCCTTGGGTATTTTATTGTTTAGAAGAAAAAAAAGCGGTACGAGCATTGACCTGACTGTCCAGAAAAATTCTGTAAATGGAATTGAAGCAAATTTTTCCATATATGCTTCCCGCAGTATATCAAAAAAGTTATAACTCATGAAAAAATCCATTTCATTCTTAATCCTTTTTTCAGCCATTAATTTGAAAATGTGGTACCACTCAACCTTTTCGCCTGTTATAAGAGATTTAAGGCTTTTAATCTCATCCTTGCTTAACACTACAGCGTTATTTGAGAAATAACAACGCTTGAAATTAAAGGCAAACCGCAGTTATCAACCATAAATTCC
>PXDW01000053.1 GCA_003564925.1 Candidatus Woesearchaeota archaeon
AATCTGAAAAAAATAATTGAAAATCCAGAATTAATCTTTGAGAAAAAAGGGTCAGATTTTTTGAATAAAGCAAAAGAAAAAATAAAAAAATATGAAAATTTTATAAAAAATTATGATGTAAATATTGACAACTATAGTGACTACAAAAAATCTAGATCTGATTTAACAAAATTAAAAGAAATAAACGAGCTTTTCAAATACATAGGCAAAGAAAATATTGATTCTGTTATAGGCAATCTTTCTGTAGAAATTGATAATAATAAAAAATATCAAACAAAATCAGATTTAATAGAATTGAAAATAAAAGACAGCTTGGCTGATAAGGTGAGCAGTATTATAAATGAATGCAAAGGTAAAAATAGCTATTTTTTTGAGAAAAATAAATTCTGCATTTGGTTTGATGAAAAATTAGACCAAAGAAGAATAGAAAAAAATCTTAGAGAATACAATCCTATAGTGTTTTCTAATGACATTTACACAAAAATAATGATAAAAGAGGTTTAGTATGAAGAAGCTGGAATTGGATGTTTTGAAGATAATTAGGAGAAACTCCAGGACAAGCCTTTCAAAAATTGCAGAGGAGCTGAATATTGATGCAAGAAAGATTTATGAAGTAATGAAGGCTTTAGAGAACAGGGTAATCTGTAATTATCCGACATTAATTGATTTTGAAAAAGTAGGGTATCCTATTATGATTAACTATATACTTATCCCAAGAAGTGATCTCGATGAAAAGATATTGTCAGGTTTTTTATCCAACCATAAAAGCATAAACAATCTTTCAAAAACTGAAAAAGGGTTTATTGCCGAGCTTGTATTCAAAGACATGAAAGAGCTATCGGAGTTTAATGAGTCTATCGAAAAGTTTAACTTAAGGGAAAAGAAGTTTCATCCTGTAATAAAAGAAATCAAAAGAGAGGGATTCTTACTTTAGGCATGCTTTCACAAAACCATAGAATAAAGGTGAGGTATTTTCAAGTCTTGACTTAAGCTCTGGGTGAGATTGGGTAGCCAAAAAATATTTGTGTTCCGGAATTTCTATGAACTCGACTAGTTTTCCATTTTGACTTGTTCCTGATATAACTAAGCCATTATCTTCCAAAACCTTATGGAATTTAGGATTAACTTCATAACGATGCCTATGGCGCTCAAAAGCCTCATGAGACTTATATAAACCATATATCTTGGTTCCCTTCTTTATATCAGCTTTATAGCTTCCTAAGCGCATTGTTCCGCCTTTATTTTTTATTCTTTGCTGCTCAGGCAGTATGCATACAACAGGATTTTTTGTTTTGGGATTTATCTCAATAGAACTAGCGTCTTTAATGCCGCAGACATTTCTTGCAAACTCAACAACAGCCATTTGAAGTCCGTAACATATGCCAAGAAAAGGGATATTATTTTTTCTTGCGTATTCAATACAGGCTATCTTGCCTTCTGCACCCCTTGAGCCGAAACCTACAGGAACAATAATTCCATTGATCCCATAAAGCTCTTTTTCCAAAGTTGTTTTTTTATCCTCGATATCTGTTGTCTCTACCCACCTAAGGTTAACTTTTGTATTTAGATGAGCTCCCGAATGAACCAGTGCCTCTGTAATACTAACATATGAGTCTTTTAAGCCCATATATTTTCCACAAATTGCTATAGATATTTCTTTATTAGGATTTTTTATGTTATTGACAAGCTCAACCCATTTTTTCATATTTTTTGACTCCTTTAATCTTAATTTGGATCTTATTAGTTTATCAAGGCCCTCTTTCTTAAATATTATAGGAAGCTCATAGACTGTATCCAAATTAGGATTACTAATAACTTCCTCTTTATTGATATTACAAAAAAGAGCAATCTTTTCTTTTGATTTATTTGTTAATTTGTTTTTAGATCGCCCGATTATTATATCTGGCTGTATTCCGGCTTCCAAGAGTCTCTGAACACCTTGCTGAGTTGGCTTAGTTTTTTGCTCTCCAACTTTCTCAGGTTCAGGAACAAAAGAAAGATTGATAAAAATCATATTTTTACTGCCAATATCCATCCTTAATTGTCTTGCTGCCTCATAAAAAAGCATCATTTCTATATCTCCTATTGTTCCCCCAAGCTCAATAATGACAATATCAGATTTCTCTTTTTCTGCTATTTTTTTAAACATAGACTTTATTTCATCTGTTACATGTGGAATCATCTGAACTGTTTTTCCAAGATAATCTCCTTTCCTTTCATTGTCAATAACCCTTTTAAGTATCTTTCCTGATGTCAAATTCCATTCAAATTTACAATTTATTCCCAAAAATCGCTCATAATGGCCAAAATCCATGTCAACTTCTCCTCCATCATCAAGAACAAAAACTTCACCATGCTCTATAGGATTCATTGTTCCGGGGTCTATATTTAAATACCCGTCACATTTTATTGGAACAACTTTATAACCATCTAATAATCTTGCTACACTAGAAGTGGCAATCCCTTTTCCTAATCCAGAAAGAACGCTTCCACAAATGACAATATATTTTGTTTGCATATAAAATATAAATTTATCCTGTTTTTATATTTTTCTATTAAAAAATAGATTATAGAACAACCCAATATTGTTAAACTATGCTGCTGACATGTTCTCTCTTTGAAATCCTTATAACATTTTCAACAAAAGTTTCTATTTTCTGCTCATGGCTTACAATGATTACTTGCTTTATATTTAGTGAATCTATTATATCTTTTACCCTATCCAACTGATCTGAAGAAAAGCCGTCTGTAGGCTCATCCAAAATAATAATATCCTTTGTTTTTATTTCAGATATTAAATCATTAACAACTTTATTCAAAGCTAGTCTATAAGCTAATGCTACAGCCGTTTTTTCTCCGCCTGATAAGTTCCCCATATAGGTTTCATAACCATTCTGTTCAATAACTGGAGTAAATTCCTCATCAAGCCTTATATTCAAAACTTCATCTTCAATAAGCATATTGAACCATTCTTTTACTAATTCATTAAACTCAGTATGGACTTTCGCCATCACTTGTTTTTCCATTGAATACATAATCTTAGTAAAGAAATTTTCAACCCAGCCTTGAAGCTGTGCCAAATAATTTATTTTATTTTTAATCTCCAACTTTTTTTTAATCTCTAATCCAATTCTTTTTATTTCATTTTCAAGCATTTCGTTCTCTTTTTTAAGAGCTGTAAGCCTTAACTCTATATCTCTCCTATCCTGCAAGATTTCATCCAATGCCTCTTTTTTATCCTCATATTTTTTGTCTATATCAGGGTACTTTGCTAGCCTTTCCT
>PXDW01000003.1 GCA_003564925.1 Candidatus Woesearchaeota archaeon
AAATAAACTTCAGATATCTTATTTCCAAAGTTATTAAAAATAGAACGATTAGTTTCTTCCTCTACATCGTGAGGCCTAGAAGTGGCCCCAATCAAGAACCTTTTTTCATCGTAGAGTTTTTTGACAACTTCCTTTGATCCATCAATTATAGGCAAATCTCTAAAAAAACTACTTTCATAAAACAAAAAAACTCTCTTAATCGCTTCAGAATCTGAAATGTTTAATGTCTTTCCCAAATTATAAGAAGTATGATCACTTAAAGACAGTTTAGTGTCATAAACCTCGTTATGAAATTGATTGAAAGGTTCTATGAAATGGAAGAGAACTTCGTCAAGGTCTAAAACTATTTTTGCAATAATTCCTGAAGGGTTTGGTTTTATATTATTTTTCAAATTCATTTTATTCAAAATCTAAAATTTTTATTTCTCTCGTTTTCAAATTCAACATCGGAACTTTACATAAGTCGATAAGGTTCCCATATTTTTTTATCAATTCTGTTTCTTGCTCCCAAGTAGCCCCACAAATAACTAAGACACCTTTGTAGAAATCTATAGCCATCTTGTGAATATGTCCTGAAAAGAAGATATCTGGGATATCTCTTATAATGAGTTCATCTTTATCTGAAGGAAAATATTGTGTAGAAGAGTTTGAAGGTGCGAGATGTCTATTTTTTAGAAGATAATTCATAATTTTATCTGGAGCACTTAATCCCTTCTCGATTAAACAAGGAATATTGTTTGCATAGTAAGGATAACTATAACCATGATAAATAAGGATGTTAAACCCTTGAAAAGTTTCATTTGAACCAATATTTACATTTGCTGGATTACTCACTAAAACTACATTGTCCAAATCATACAAGGGCCAAGCATATTTTTCATCAAGAGGAGGTTGAGGCTCCATTAGTCTAACGCCATCGTGATTTCCCGAAGAAATTATTATTGTGATATCTTTTCTTATTTTGCTTAACAAATTTGCGAATCCTTTAAATTGTTCTTCCAAATCTATGACTTCCAGATCATGAACTTGGTTAGGGTAAATACCAATGCCTGCGATTATGTCTCCTGCAATGATAAGATATTTTATTTTTTTGACTTCTTCAAAATTAGAATCTTTTCCATTGAGATAATCTATGAATCTTAAAAAATTTTCTCTCATAAAAAGTTTGCTCCCATAGTGTATATCCCCTAGAAATAAAGCGTACTCCTCTTTATTAGAATATTTTTTGTCGATCACAGGAACATCTGGAAAAACAATCTTGTTGGCAAAAAATATTTCTTTATCTCCAAATCCTACAAAACCTAAGACAGAATCTAAAGCTATATTTTCAGCTTCAAGATAAAGTTCTTGATTTTTTTGATTAATAAGTATCTTTATTTTGCCACTTAAATCCTCTACTTCTAACATAATATTTTTATTTTTAGTTGTTTGTTTGTTAGAAACAATTCCAATTATTGAAGATTTTTGATTTTTTCCTGAAAGTTTATCTATGGAAACTAGATTCTCTAATTCTTGATGCTCTTGAAGCACATTCTTCAATACATTAAACTTATCTCTCAAGTTCTTAACAAAATCTGTTACATCTAATTTAGGTTTTAGAGGCGGTATCTTTGAGAAAACTTTAACACTCCCTTTTTCTAAAAGAAACTCCTGTTTTTTTGTAGCTTCATTATTTTTTTTCTGTGATTCGTTAATTGAAAACTCTAACAGCTCTTTTTCAAAAAGAAAGGAATTCATCTTAGACCTTAAAGATTCTACCTGGGATAATTTTTCAGAAGGAAATTCGGACAAGATTTCTCTAAGAAAATCTACATTTTTTAAAAGAATGTTCTTATTTATAATCCTACTTCTAGAATAACAACCAATCCTTTCCAAAATCCATTTCATATCTTCAGGGTCATCTAAATCTTCAAATAAATTTAATATGCCAGGTTCGACTAAAAACCCTTTTTCCATGCAAAATTTCAAAACATTTTGTGAGTTCATACTTATTTTATAACATTTCACTTTATTTAATTCTCTGTAATAAAATATAAAGATTAGATTTTATAATCAAGGGCTTCTTCAGTAATTTTCTTAGCCTTTTCAACCAATGGTTTTGAGATTGCCAGTCTTATCTCCCTCATCCTTCCACCTCTTCCTTTTGAAATTACCCTTATATTCAATATTCCTAACATGTCAAATTCCTGTATAATATCTCCAACTCTCCTTTGGGTTAAGATTTCAGATTTATTTTTTATACACACTTCTTGATAATAGTTATAAACATCCCCTGTAAAAAAAGACTCATTATTTCTCTGTTCAGAAAGCTTAATTATTGAATAAAGGACATATTGAAATTGTTTAGGTTCTGTCTTGATAACTTCTAATATCTTGTCTCTTTCTATTTTAGTATTTGCTTCATCAATATAGTTAAGACATATTTTTTCAGAGCCTCCTCTTTCAGCCAATTCACCAGCTATTCTCAATAAATCTAAAGCCCTTCTAGCATCCCCGTGTTCCCTTGCAGCAAATGCAGCGCATTTTGCAATGACTCCTTCTTGAAGAACTCCTTTTTTAAATGCCTTTTCAGCCCTATTGCTTAAAATTTCTTGTAATTGTAATGCATTATAGGGTGGAAAAACTATTTCCTCTTCAGATAATGAACTTCTCACCCGAGGGTCTATTCCTTCAAGAAAAGTCAAATCATTACTCACTCCAATTACCCCTATTTGTGCCTTTGAAAGTTCAGAATTTAATCTTGTGAGATTATATAAAAAATCACTTGAAATTTTTTTGACTGCTTGATCAATTTCATCAAGAATTAAAATTAAAATTTGTTTTTCAGAATCTACCAAATCTACAAATTTATTATAGATTGTTTCAGTGGGCAACCCTGTGTTTGGAACAGTCCCTCCTAATTTTTTAATTAATTCTGCGAGAATCCTATATTCAGTATCTGAAACTTTTTTTAATTTACAATTTAAATATTCTATTTTCAACTTAAATCCTTTTTCCTTATTTATTCTCTTTAACAATTCATCCCTAACATAAAGAACAGATAGAGTCTTGCCTGTGCCTGTTTTTCCATACAAAAAAATATTACTTGATCTCTCACACCTTAAAACAGGGGCCAAAACAGAAGCTATTTGTTTTATCTCAGACCCCCTATGAGGAATTTCGTCTGGCCTATAATTAGATTGCAAAATAGACTTGTCATTAAAGATCCTATTACTATCAAACGTTTCAAAAATTTTATTCAATTCGTCTTTCATTTTCAAAT
>PXDW01000051.1 GCA_003564925.1 Candidatus Woesearchaeota archaeon
ACAGGCTAATTCAAGAGCATAGAACAACATTGATATTTACAAATACAAGATCAGCAACTGAGAGAGTAGTACATCATTTGAAAGATAAGTTTCCAAAAAATTATACAAAACAGATAGAAGATGAAGATGATTTTGAAAGCTTCATAGGGGCGCATCACGGTTCTTTAAGCAGGCAGCTAAGGCTGGATATTGAAAACAGGCTGAAGGAAGGGAAGGTAAAATGTGTTGTTTCCTCAACTTCTCTTGAATTAGGGATAGATATAGGTTATATTGACCTTGTAATCTTGCTCGGAAGCCCAAAATCAGTTGCTAGGGCATTGCAGAGAATAGGAAGAAGCGGGCACAAGCTGCATGATGAGGCTAAAGGAAGAATAATAGTGCTTGACCGGGACGATTTAGTTGAATGCTCTGTTCTGCTTAAGGCAGCCCTTGATAAAAAAATTGACAATATATCAGTTCCTAAAAATGCTCTCGATGTTCTTGCACAGCAGATATTCGGAATGGCTATTGAGGAAAGCAGGCCTTTAGAAGAGGTTTATAATCTAGTTAGAAGCAGCTATTGCTATAGTGATATCTTAAGAAAGGATTTTGATGATGTTATTGATTATCTTTCTGGAGAGTATACAAAGCTTGAAGACAGGAATGTGTATGCAAAAATCTGGCATGACAAGGAAACAGGAATGATAGGAAGAAGAGGAAAGCTCGAAAGAGTATTGTATATGACTAATATTGGAACTATACCCAGCGAGACCAAAGTTATGGTAAAGATAGGAGAGCAGGTAATAGGAACAATAGATGAAGCTTTCCTTGAAAGGCTCAAAAGAGGGGATGTTTTTGTTCTTGGCGGAAGTATTTATGAATTTTTATTCAGCAGAGGAATGACTGCCCAGGTAAAAGCTTCAGCTAATAGGCCGCCAACTGTCCCTTCATGGTTTTCTGAAACCCTTCCATTAAGCTTTGATTTAGCCATGGAAATACAAAAATTCAGAAGGCTTATGGAAAATCACTTTACTGCAAAAAAATCCAAACAAGAAATTATAGATTTCATAAATAAATATCTATATGTTGACAAATACGGCGCAAATTCAATTTATGAGTATTTCAGGGAGCAGTTTTTATTCTCTGAAATTCCTTCTGAAAAAAAGATTGTTGTAGAGCACTACACCGATAGGCATAATAAGTTTGTTATTTTCCATACCCTTTTTGGAAGAAGAACTAATGATGTTTTAGCAAGAGCTCTTGCATTTGCAGTTTCAAGGCTTCAGCACAAGGATGTGGAAATAAGTGTAACAGACAATGGATTTTTTCTTCAATATACAAAGCAGATACAGGCTGTAAAAGCATTTTCATATGTAAAAAGCAACGATTTAAAAAGAATTATGGAAATTGCCCTGGATAAAACTGAGATTTTAAAAAGGAGGTTCAGGCACTGCGCAACCCGTGCTTTGATGATATTAAGAACCTACAGAGGAAAGGAAAAGACAGTCGGAAGGCAGCAGGTATCTTCAATGCTTCTTATAAATGCAGTAAAAAGAATATCAAATGACTTTCCAATACTAAAAGAAGCAAGAAGGGAAGTTTTGGAGGATTTGATGGACATAAAACATGCAAAATGGGTTCTTGAGGAAATTGAAAAAAAAAATATAAAAATAAAGGAAGTATTTACAGATTTGCCGAGCCCATTCGCTTTTAATCTTGTAGCAGAGGGCTATACAGATATAATGAGAATAGAAGACAAGGTTGAATTTTTGCAGAGAATGCATAATATGATACTTGCAAAAATAAGCCTAAAGGAAGGAAAGAAAAATGCTGACTAGGAGACAGGAAATAATCGAAATCCTTGAAAAGAGTCCGATGTCAATTAGCCAGCTTGCCAATATGTATAAGATGAAAGTAGAGGAGCTTTTGGAAGACTTCCCACATATCAAAAAAACAATACACCCAAAACAGCTCAAGATAATACCTGCTGTCTGCAAAGACTGTAGATTTGTATTTAAGGAAAGGACAAAATTAAAGGCACCTTCAAAATGTCCAAAATGCAGAAGCGAATGGATAGAAGAGCCCTTGTTCAAGATCGAGTAAGATGAAAACCACTTATATAGATGATAAAGTTGCAAAAGAGTATTATACTAATTTAAATAATAATTTAACTATAGACAAGAATATAAGCATAAATAATTATGAAATCCCTTACAAAAAATATTTAGATATGCTTGTTAATAATAAAGTTGTTAATGAGAATGATTTAAAAGAAAGAATTCTTAAATTAAAGCCATACGAATATTCTGATTTAAATCTGAAGACATTGGATGATATGATAAAAGACAGCTATCTACCAAAAGATTACAAAAAACATGGAATCTTTGCGAAATTAGGTACAAATATTATTGAGGTTGTTCCAACCCTTGTCCCTAAGAGAGTTTCTTCAAATGTTTTAGGTCCAGGAGTTTTAGGAAGGTGGTGGGTAGGAACGGATTATGCAGAGATATTGGAAACTCTATGGGGAGAGGATTTTGAAGCTGTTTTAGACCATGAAAATTATCATGCCTTAAATCCTTTGGCTCCTGAGTCAAGAGCCAGGGAAAGAACAAAAGAACTATTTCCAGGATTCTTTACAAAGATGCTTTATGGAAATATAAATTAATTAATCGAGTTTAAAATATTTAATAAAAAACAAATTTAAATTTTAATTAAATTTAAATAAACCATTTCTTTCTTTTTTGCTATGGAAATCATAAAAGGAATTGAGATTATTGATCTTGCTTTGTTTCTGAAAAAGCAGAAGATTCTTGTTTTGGCAGACCTTCATATCGGTTATGAAGAGGCTTTAAACAAGCAAGGCATTCTAGTTCCAAGGTTTCAGTTCAATGACTTGGCAAAAAGGCTGGAAGGCATTTTGAAAAAAGTTAATCCAAAAAAAATTATAATTAACGGGGATTTAAAGCATGAGTTCGGCCAGATTTCAGAAACAGAATGGAGACAAACAATAAAGATTTTAGATTTTCTCGGAAATAAATCTGAGGTAATATTACTAAGAGGAAACCATGACAAAATATTGGGGCCTATAGCTGAAAAAAGAAAGTTAGAGATTATGGATTATTTTTTTATAGACAATATTTACATCTGTCACGGAAACCACATTCCAGAAAATTCAGATTTTAAAAAATCAGATATAGTAATCATTGGACATGAACATCCAGCTATATCAATAAGGGATTACCCAAGAGTTGAAAGGTTCAAATGCTTTTTATTGGGGGA
>PXDW01000070.1 GCA_003564925.1 Candidatus Woesearchaeota archaeon
AAAATATTATCAATAAATTCAATTGAAAACCTTTAAATACTAATATGACATAGTTGGATTTATGTTCATAAAAGAGGTTGTTTTTACAATATTCAAGAGCCTTAACCCTGACTCAATAAAGCAGCTTATAGAGGGAAAACTCAGGGATTCAATAAAATATTTCTGTTTTCTTGTTCTTTTTGCCCTTATCATAGCATCGCTGCTTTTAATACCTAAGCTTGCTGATTTTAATAACACTGTAGATGAAAAATTCTCTAAATTTGAATATTTTAATATTTCAATCAACCAGAAAATGAATTCCCCATTGATATTAACAGATAGTCCTCTTCCCAAAATAGTTATAGATACAACACAGGAAAGAAACAGGACAGACGAATACTTATTGATAACTGAAAATAAAATAATAAGGAAAGGGCTATTCAGAGAGGAAACAACAGAGATTGAATCATTTTCAAACATGCTTTACAATAAAGACAAGATAAAAAGCTTTGTATTATACGCTTCTATAATAATGATACCTTCATTGTTTGTTATTGCATATATATTGTACTTTCTAAAGTTTGCATTAATAATAGCTGCGGCATGGGCTCTTGCAATATTTATATTAAAGATTACAAAGCATAAGTTCAGCATTGTAAAAATATTAAAGATAGCGATATATTCAAGCACTTCCATGATTCTTCTGGAAATGATTTCTATGCCTTTCATAACATTAAGGCTGATTCCCTTAATAATATTCATAGGAATATTCGGGGTGGCGGTATGGATGAATATAGATAAAGAAATAGATATAAAGCATAAAAAGAAGATAGAATTTAAGTTTTAAAATGTTCTCTATTATAAATCCAAGGCAAACAGTTCTTGTTACCTCAAGGGGTGATGTAAATATCGCTGGAAAAACCATGGAAAAAGAAAGCATAATAACATTAGACTGGCACACACCCCTCTCATTTAAGCCCATGCTTTATGCAATAGTTGTTGGAAAATCAAGATTCTCTTACAAGCTGATAAGCAAAAGCAAAGTTTTTGCAATAAATTTCATGTCAATAAAAAACAAAAAAGAGGTTATTTTCTGCGGCACCAACTCTGGAGAATTTACTGACAAGCTAAAGGAATCAGGACTAAAAAAGGAAGAGGCTGAGAAGATTGATTGCCCTATAATAAAGGAAGCTCTTGCTGTAATTGAATGCGAAGTTGTTGATGAGATTGAAACAGGAGACCATGTTATTTTTGTCGGAAAAATTCTTGGAAAAAGATTGAAAGAAGAAGGCAAGAGAATATTTCACAAAGACAATTATGAGTTTACAACAACAAAAGATTAGTTATTTATATTATATATTCTACAATAAGAATACCTGATTATTAAAGATCATATTTATTTTCAATCTCGTTTGCTTTTTTAAAGCAGGAATAAAGAGCTGTCCAAAACGGCTCCTTTGACTCAGCTCCTATCTTATAGCATTCATCAAAAATTTCTTTTCTCATTTTTCTTAGCAATTCTTTTTTCTCTTTGTGACTGTATAAGTCTGATTTCTTATTTTCAATTTTTTTTATAACATATTCAAGCTTGGACATTTTACCTTAAATATTTACCTGTATTCATCAACAACATCTTTCAAAAAAGGCACCATTTCCTTGGGAAAGCTAATCTCATTCCCAAGCTTAAATCTTGAATTGCTTTGAGAACGCCCCAAATCCAAATTATATCTTGCAATTTCATCGGTAACTTTTTTTAATTCATAATTTTGTAGATGTATATCATATTCTCTAAGAAAATCATCAACTAGCCCATTCAATGTATCTCCCTGCCTTACTTTAATAACATAATTCTCAACAGGCCTTTTTTCCTCTTCAGTATACATTACAACATTTGTTTCGGGATCATAATAATGGACTTTCTTTGTTATGTATTCTGTTTCTATCCAATATTTAAGTTTCTCTTCAGATGTTTTTTCTTTTGGCTCATTCTCATAAACAATATTCTCTATTAAAGTATCATCCTCATTCTTTGAAACAGTTTCTTCAACAGCATATGATTTTTTAGCAGAAATAATATTTCCATCGCTTGACAAGTAATTAGAGCATCTATTTAATCCATATATGGATCCTGCTATAACAGCTGCTGCAGACAAAACCATCATCCCTTCTAATAAGTATTTGCCAATAGATTTGGCTGTAGAACCTGCCAATCTTAATGAGGCTTTTGCCATATCCTTGTTGCATTCCCAAAGCTCTCGCCTATATTCATTATCAAGCTTCTTTTGGCTTTTCTTCCATTCAAAGTCATCTTTCTTCCATTGTTCATAGAGTCTTTTTTTTTCTTTTTCATTATTTTTATAGCCTTCAATATCACTTATCGTATCTTCTAGCTTAGACATTTTAATTTCCTCTCTATCTTGATATAATCCTTTGCTTTCTTTTCATAAGCATCCAGCCTTGATTCCCTGTTAAATACAATCTTAGAATTGATAAGGCTATCAACATTTTTTTTTAGATTATCAACATCATAATCAAACATTTCTTCTAGCTGAGACTTATGATTATTGTAATCAAGCATCAAATTTTCTATGTGGCTATTATAAGGCTCTGCCTTTTTTTTAAACTTCCTGCATTTTTTTATTTCTGCAAAATCATTATGGGCTTTTTTTATAGCTTTTCCATAATCTGCAAGCCTATTTAAATATCTAAGGTAAAAAGAAATATTAAGCTCGGGCCTGATTGAATCTAATTTTTTAAACATCTTGTCAAGATTTTTAATTTTCTCATTAGTCTTTACTAAGCTATCAAGATCTTCGAATTTTTTTTCTAATGTATTTAATTTCTCATTATATTTGCCGCTTAGAGAGAAGTATGCACAGCAACCTTTTACATTTCTAAGGGTTTTATAATAGCTCTTAAAATCATTTGACTTTTCAACTTTAAAATTAATTGCGTAATCTGAAAGAAGAGAGAACTGCCCATCCAAAAATTCATTAATATGTTTTCTTTTTTTATTAACGAGAGCTGAACATTCCTCTTTTTTCTTATTCGCTGCTATTAAATAAGATTCCAGGTCTTTGCATCGCATAGGGAAATTTTCAATCAATTCATAGTCATTTCTAAACTTATCAGTGATTGAGAGGAAGCCTTTTATGTAGCTAAAGCTTATTTTTTCTTTTTCCAAAGAGCTTATGTAATGATCAAATTTAGAACTTATATTTTGCAATAAATCCTTATCATCTAAAATCTGCAAAAAATTTTCTTTTTTAGA
>PXDW01000104.1 GCA_003564925.1 Candidatus Woesearchaeota archaeon
AAATTAAAAATAAAGGGCTTTGAAGCCGTAAAAAAAAATACTCCTATAATTGTCAAAGAAGCTCAAAAAAAGATATTAAAAGACATATTATTGGGAAATGAAAAAGAAAAGATTGTTAGTTATATAATGGGCTTGACAAGTGAAATTCAAGAAAATAAAATTCCAAAAGAAAAAATAGTTATAAAAACCCAATTGCAAAAGTCTCTAAAGGATTATGAACACAAAACACCATATGTTGTTGCAGCAAGAACAATGCGTGAGAGAGGATACAAAATAGGCCAAGGAAGCTTGATAAAGTACTTAATTGTTAGGGGAGATAAAAAAATAAGTGAGAGAGTCAAGCTGCCTGAAGAAGTTCTTCAAGATGAATATGATTCGGAATATTACATAAACAAGCAGCTGATGGTAGCTTTAGAACCCATATTAAAAAAATTAGGGATAAGTAAAGAAGAATTGATTAGAGGAAAGGATCAAAGCAAATTAGATAGTTATCTTTAATAACAAAGATATGTTAAATAACATAATTTATAGAGAAAAAGAAAGCTAATTTAGAAAGGTTTAAATATAAATTCTACTATATAGTATAGTAATTAATGGGTGGGGTTGATATAATATAATTTAAGTTGTTGTTTAGTATTTTATTTAGCATTATTTGAATCAATAATGGATTGTTTTTATATATTGTTTTTATTATCTTTAAGCGTTGAAAAGGGATTGCTATGGTGATGGTTGAAATGAATTTTTTTAATAATTTGGATATATTGGAGCCGAAATGTCCAAAATGCGGCATCATACTGGATTATGGAGAAAATACTGAATATAGTGAAAATGATAAAACACATATCTGTATGAAATGCAAATGCATTCTTAAATAATTTTTATAGTTAAGCTTAAATAATAGTCCTAATCTCATTTTATATGGAAGAATATTGTTTGCATTGTGATATTATAACAAAAATAGAGGAATGCTGTGGCCAACATCCAGAAACAGGCATCCAAAAAAACTAGTTCTTGAAGATGGAGATGAACTAAATAGTTGCGCTAATTTAAGTAAAGAGGGTATTTGTAAAGTATATGAAACAGATCGTATGCCGGGAAAATGCAAAGAAAATTACTGCTCCTTCATCAATGAAAAACCCTTAGATGAAATATTGTTTGGAATAAACAATGATAGATACATTTAAATATATTCTCTATATCCTAATATCATGCATATGCATATAAAAAATAAAAATATTATTTCTATCATTATTATAGCTTAAGCTGGGCTATTTTTAAGCCCTGTAGAATATATGATAGAAAGACATATAAAGGAAAAAATTTAAAGAATTAAAATGCCAGGAAAATATAATGCAAAAGAAATTGAACGTGAAGTATTAGATTTTTGGAAAAATAAAAAAATCTATGAAAAGGTTAAAAATAAGAACAAAAAAGGCAAAGATTTCTATTATTTGGATGGACCTCCATATACTTCTGGAAAGGTACATCTAGGAACAGCTTGGGGAAAAGCTCTAAGAGATTCTTTAATGCGTTACAAACGAATGAAAGGATTTAATGTGTGGGATAGAGCTGGTTTTGATACACATGGTTTGCCAACAGCACATAAAGTTCAGGAAAATTTTAATATAAGGCATAAGGATGATATTCCTAAATTTGGAGTCTCTAAATTTGTAAGTGAATGCAAAAAATTATCTGTTAAAAATATGGAAGTGATGATTGAGGATTTTAAAAGATTAGGCGTTTGGATGGGGTTTTCAGACCCATACATAACTTTAGATAATGAATACATGGAAGGGGAATGGTGGCTAATAAAAAAAGCTTATAAAAATAATCGTTTGTATGAAGGAAAAAAGGTAATGCATTGGTGCCCTTCATGTTCAACCGCATTAGCTAAACATGAATTAGAGTACCAAAATGTAAAAGATGATTCCATCTTCCTAAAATTCCCATTAAAAGATAAGGAGAATGAATTTTTAATAATCTGGACAACAACTCCATGGACTATTCCTTATAATCTCGGAGTTATGGTAAATCCTGAAGAAGATTATGTTAGAGCAAAGGTTGGGGATGAAACATGGATAGTTGCAGCTAAGCTAGCAGGAATGTTTATACAGGGTGTTGCTGATAAGCAATATAAAGTAATAGAAACAATAAAAGGAGAGCAATTGGAGGGTGTTGAATATGTTCATCCGTTACACTCGGACTTAGAAAAGGTTTATAAAAAATTAAAGCAAGAAAATTCAAAAATACATACTATTGTTCTAAGTAAAGAATATGTTGATACTGGATCCGGCTCCGGGCTTGTTCATATGGCTCCAGGATGCGGACCAGAAGATTATGAAGTAGGCCATGAATATGGGATTAAGCCATTTAATAATCTTAATGAAGATGGTAAATTTCCGAAAGATATGGGTATATTTGCCGGTTGGGACGCAAAAATAGATAATAAAAAATTTATTGATTATTTTGATAAGAAATGTTTTTTAATTAAAACAACAGAAGTGGAGCACGAATATGCTCATTGCTGGAGGTGCCATAAGGCTGTTGTTTTCAGGTTAACAAGGCAATGGTTTTTTAAGGTTGAAGATTTGAAAGACCAAATGAAAAAATTTAATGAAAAAATTTTATGGCAGCCGGGTTGGGCTGGGTCAAGACAATTTGATTCCTGGTTAGATAACTTAAGGGATAATTCTATAACAAGACAACGTTACTGGGGGTGTCCTGTTCCAATATGGAAATGTAAATGCGGCAATTATGAAGTTATTGGCTCTATCAAAGAGTTGGAAAAAAAGAGCAAACAAAAAGCTCCGGATGACTTACATATACCTTATATTGACAAGATAACAATTCCTTGTAAATGTGGGGAAAAAATGAAAAGAATCTCTGATATTTTAGATGTTTGGGTAGATGCGGGAGTTGCTTCCTGGACATGCTTGTATTATCCGCGTAAGAAAGATTTATTTGAGAAACTATGGCCAGCTGATTTTATTCTGGAAGGAAAAGACCAAATTAGGGGATGGTTTAATCTATTGTTTGTTGCTTCAATGATTTCTATAAGAAAACCAAGTTATAAGGCAGTTTATATGCATGGTTTTATTAATGATATTCAAGGGAGAAAAATGTCAAAATCTCTTGGCAATTATATCTTACCAGACGAGATTGTTGATAAATACGGGGCAGATACTTTAAGATACTATATGATAGGGGCAGCCAATCCTGGTTTAGATCTGAATTATAATCTTGAAGATGTCAGGCTAAAGCACAAAAATTTAATGATATTGTGGAATATTCATAACTATATTATTAACTTCTGTAAAACAAATAAAATAAAGCCTAAAAATATTTCAGAAAAACTAGGCTTAGAAGAAAAATATATCTTGTCTAAATTAAATTCGACTATTGAAAAAACAACAGAATTATTTGACTATTATAAATTGAATGAAGTTCCTTTGGTTATTGAAAGCCTATTTTTAGAATTAAGCAGAACATATATGCAATTAAACAGAGAAAAGTCTGCAATTGGTACAAAACAAGAGAAGGAACTTGTTGTTTCTGTAATTTATCATGTTCTTTATGAGACATTAAAAATATTTACACCAATTGCTCCTTTTATTTGCGAAAAAATTTATCTAAGCTTCAGGGATGAATTTGGATTAAAGCAAGATTCGATTAGTTTTGAAAAATGGCCAGAAACAGATAAGAAAAGAGTTGATAAGAAATTGGAAAATCAATTCGAAATAGTCGAGCCTATTGTTCAGGAGATTCTTTCAAAAAGAGAAAAAGCTCAGCTTGGAATAAGATGGCCTCTGGCAAAAGTTGAAATTTTTTTAAAAGACAAGGAGAAAGTAGATGCTGTTAAAAACCTTGCTGAAATAATCAAAACTCAAACAAACATTAAAAAAGTGACTGCTAAAAAAGGCAAAAGAAGGTACCTTAAATTGGATACAAAATTAACCAAAGAGCTTGAAGCTGAAGGCTACACAAGAGAAGTTACAAGAAGAATTCAGTCTTTAAGAAAAAAGGCAGGGCTAAAAAAAGATGACAATGTTATTTTATATATTAAGTGCACTGATAAATTGGAATCATGCTTGTGTAAGTTTGACAAGTATATTAAAGAAAAATGCGGCGCTTCTGAACTGAGTATTTCTAAAGAAGAAGCTAAAAAAAAATACAATAATGTTTGCAGGGAAAAGGTTAAAGGCTTAGAGTTCGAAATAAGTTTTACAAAAAAATAGCACATCTTTTATTATTTTATTCTTTATTGTTCTGTTAATATTTGTTTTTATTTAATTATTTATATAATAATATTGCTTATTAAATAAGGCCAAAAGTAATTGAAAAGTCCCTTATAAGATGTGTGAAGCTATGTCCAGAATTATCTGGTAAATTATAATCAGGCTTTGATGACCATGTTTGTATTATAATGTTTTTTGGTTTTCCCATTTCTGAAATAACAGAATTGGCCCAATACATAGTGCTATCATAGAATTCTTTGTCCGTAGTAGCACTCCAACTATTGTCTATAAAAATAACACCAAAATCTATTCCTCTATCTTCACAAAATTCTTTAAGTTCTTTTACATCTTTCATTTTAAAGTCACGGCGATTTCTATCTACATCTATATGAAAGAAAGGTAATTCATATCCAGCTTTCTGTCTAAATCCCACTATCCAAGCTTTCAATTCTTCCTTTGTAAAGGCTGGATAAGGTTCTATACTCCCAACCAGAATAGTATTATCTAATTTTTTAATTTTATTGACATAATCTACAACCTGATCCAATGTTTGGTCTCTATTAAGATTACACCATTGTACTCCAGCATAGTATGGTTCGTCCATCGATATGTATTTTACTTTGCCGCCATTTCGTTTTATCTCATTAATTGCATTTGCGGTTACTTGGTAAGTAATTTCTGCTGTACATCCCCAGTCTTTGACTGCTCCGGATTCAAGAGCAATATTGATATCCCATTCATTTAATTTTGTCACCATATCATTAACTTGTTTATTGGAAAAATAATTATACCAAAAGTTTAAATCATAAAATTGAAATACATCTACATAGCCTCTTGCATCTTCCCACCTTTCTTCTTCATAAAATAGATTTAAATAATCTTCAGACATGGGATTACCTGCGTTGTCAACATAAATAGGGGCCATCCACACTTCATACGGCTTACACACAACACATTCACATCCATCACAACACATATTAGCTGGGCAAGGCTGTGCTATCTCAGCAAATTCTCCATTAACACATTTTACTGTGTCAATACAGTCATGATGACAATCTGTAGCATAATGATGTTTTTTTTCTGAAGCAATATCATGACAACAATATTCATTGTTGCATATCCAAGTGTCCCAAAAAGAACTATAACAGGCATTTGTTATACATGACCCCCACTTGCCTTCAGAATCACAACTTTTTGTGCCTGCACAATTACCTTCATCAGCATTATTGCATGGCATAGTTTCTCCAGGAACACATTCACTAATTTTACAGGTTTCATCAAATATACATTCTCCTACATAACATTTTTCTGTATCAACACATTCATCTGCTATTGTCCAATCTCCTTTTCCAAGTGTTGCTCCATCACAAGATGAACTAATTCCGCTGCAATATTTTTGTAATGTTTGTTTTCCTACATTTTTTCCACAACTCATTCCCCAAGGACACCCATATTCAATATCGTAGTTTTCATCACATACAAAAGTTTGAGCTCTGAAATTGCAGCCATCACAGCAAGGTCCAGAGTCACATTCACAAACTTCACATCTTGGGTCTTCAATATATTCATTATAAATACAAGTAGTACCAGAACAATAATAATCTCTATATGTGCTTTCATAGCAACCGTCCATTTCATTACAATTTACACATTCAGTAATTCCGCAACTTTCATCAGTTCCCGAACAATAACTAATACAGATACCATTTGAACAATATTTATCTTCTGAACAAGAGCCACAAATTCCTCCACACCCGTCATCTCCGCATTCTTTTCCTCCACAATAAGGCACACACACCTCATCAACAGATTCTTCTTCTGCAGTTTCTAATATACCAAATGAGTCACCCTTTCCATGAATTTTTACCTTTAATTCACCTTTTCTGACAGGAATTGTTATTACTGGAGTTTCCTTTTCCATATTAAGGTTGTCAACATTAAAAGAGTCTGCAATTATATTTCCAGATATAATATAGACATTATGGTCTGTATTTTCAATACTGTTTTTTATTAAGGGATATTCATCTAATGAACCGCTTTCTAATATATCTTCTTTATATTTTAGATCTGCAAAGATAATTTTATCATATTTTGCAGGCAAAAGGTAAGTTTTTTCAATAATAGAACCATATTCAGCTGATATTGAGTTTGCATCATTTTTTAATTTTGTTTTGAAGTTTTCAACTTCTATTTGAGCCTGAGAATCTTGTAGTCTTTTTATGTACATATATCCAAAAACTAATGTTAATGAGATAATAATTAAGATAAAGACAAACATAAAAACATTAGATTGAATCTGTCCTCTTTTTTTCATTTTGCGTATTATAATTAAGATATTTATTATTATTGCGATATATAAACTTTTCTCAAAAGTAAATTTGATTAGGTGAAAAAAATTGAGCAAAATTTATAAACTTCAATTATCTATAACATTTTAATGGCAAAAACTAAATCTATTGACACACCTTTATCTGAGATTACTTTAAGAAGATACGAAAAACCCTATGACTTAAGCAAAAGAGAGCTTGTTGCAAAGCTGTGCCTTTCATTGGGATTGCTCCAGCCAGGAGACTCAAGAGATGTTGTTGTTGATGTGCTTTATATCATGCTGGAAGCAAAGAAAAAAAAAGAAATGATCAACAGCGCTGAAATAACAAGAAGAGTTACTGAGCTTAGAAAGAATGAAAAACTGCCAATGCTTGGAATTGCATTTTCAAATATAAGAAGGCAAATCCTAAGGCTTAGAGACTTGTTTATTGTTGAAAAGGTAAAAAACGACTACAGAATATCTGAGTTTTTGCCTCTAACAGAGACATTTGAAAACAAGATAGAGAAATTCTACATACCCAATATATTAGAAAGGCTTAAATTATATCTAAAAGAGATAGATGAAAAGTTTTAATTATTTGAAGGGATAGATTTATATATAATATGTTTTTCTTGTATATATGGAGAAAAACAATATATTCTTTGAGCCCTGGCTAAGCGCTAATAAGAAATTGGCTGAAAAATATCTTCCAAATAATGCAAAATATATGAAAGACCTGCATCAAATTGATTCTACTGTATTTGAGCCATATAAAACCAATCTTGAAATAAAAATCGCTAAAAATAAAGTTTTTAAAAATAATATAGAAAATATAAAAGGAATTTTTCTGGGTTTTGAAATGAAAAAGTATGGAAAAAATAATATACCTTATGCTAGTTCAATACTACTCGATGTTCCTAAGAAAAAAGGTTTATTTAAGAACTTAGAGGAATATGAACCATTGAGAATAAAAATAATCCCTGAAATCACAAACGGATACATCTTAAGCGGATTCCTGAAAAATGTTGTTTGTCTTAATGTTGTTCCATCAAAGCATAATTATAGAACTTACCCTTTAGGATAATATTTATATATGCCGAATATTTCTGATAAGAATATGTACGAACCAAGAGAAGACTCTTTTTTGCTTGAAAAACATGTAAAAAATCTGGCTTTTGGCAATGTTCTTGATATAGGAACTGGCTTAGGGATACAAGCAAAAGCAGCTTTAATGAATAAAAAAGTTAAAAATGTTATTGCTTCTGATATTGACAAAAAAGCTATTGAAAGGTTAGAGATTGAGATATTAAAAAATAAAAATCTGCATAAAAAGGGCAATGCGAAGATTAAAGTTATCCGCTCAGATCTTTTCTCTAACATTAAAGGAAGCTTTGATACAATAATATTTAATCCGCCTTACCTCCCGGACTCAGATTATGATAACGACAAAAGCCTTGGAGGCGGAAAAAAAGGCTTTGAGCTTCTTGAAAAATTCATAAATCAAGTGAGCAATTTTTTGGAGGAAAAAGGCATTGTTCTGATAGTTTTCTCAAGCATAACAGGAAAAAAAATAATTGATGATGCTATTAAAGACAATCTTTTGGAATTTGAGATTCTTGAGAAAAAAAGAATATTTTTTGAGGATCTCTATGTATATAAAATTACAAAAACTGCTTTGCTAAAAAAAATACAAAAGAATAAAATAAAAGATATTAAATTTTTTATGAAAGGCCACCGCGGAATAATATTTAAAGCTAAGCTGAATAAAAAAGATGTTGCAGTAAAAATAAAAAGGCCTGAAAGCAAGGCTATTGGAAGAATAGAAAATGAGATAAATTTTCTAAAAAAATTGAATCAAAAAAATATCGGGCCTAAGCTATTGATTGGAGAAGATGATTTTTTTGCTTATGAATTTTTAGATGGGGATATGATAATTAATTACCTTAAAAAAAACAGAGAAAATATAAAAAATATAAAAGATACTTTAAAGAAAGTTTTGAAGCAAATGTATATCTTAGATTCTATGAAAATAATGAAAGAAGAGATGCATCATCCTTTGAAACATATAATAATAAAAGGCAACTTTCCTATACTAATTGATTTTGAGAGGTGCCATTATTCAGAAAAACCAGGAAATACAACTCAATTTATCCAGTTTATAATAAGCCTAAATGAAGATTTCAAATTGGGACTTAAAAGAGATAATCTCATTAAATCTTCTAAAGAATACAAAAAAAATTATACAAAAAAGAGATTTGATAGAATCATTGATTTAATTGATCAAGCAATTTGCTCTTAATTCCCTATCTGCAATAGAATTACACAAGTTTTTGTTATTTGATAACTGTGCAAATTCAAAATAGCACAAATCTGTGCATTCTGTGTTATGCATTCCGCCTATTCTCTCGCAGCCATGAAGACAATTATTAAGTTTAATATTATCTGTTTCTCTTACATCGATATCAGAATCTGTTGTATTATTATCTCTGCAGCCGCTTATGAATATCAAAGACAAAGTCATGAATAAAAATATTATTTTTATCATTATTCAATTAAATACAGATACATATTTAAATATTTTGCCATTATAAATAATTATGGATTTTGCTGAAAAAGTATATGCCCTAGTAAAAAGAGTCCCAGAGGGAAGAGTAACAACATACAAAATTATTGCAGAAAAGCTTGGAACAAAAGCCTATAGGGCTGTTGGCTCTGCCTTAAACAGAAATCCTTATTCCCCTGCTGTTCCGTGCCACAGAGTTATAAAAAGCAACGGCTATGTAGGAGGGTTCGCAAAAGGAACTAATAAAAAAACACAAATGCTAAAAAAAGAAGGAATAGAAATAAAAAATGGAAAAATAAAAAGAAGATTTATTTTTTCTTTTTCTTGACTTTCTTTATTTCCTTTTCAAGCTTTAATTTGTCAAGCAGCTCCTTGTATCTGTTTCTTATAGTAACTTCTGTAACACCAGCAACATCTGCAACTTCCCTTTGGGTCTTCTTCTCTCCGTTGATTAAAGCTGCAACATACAAGCCAGCGGCAGCTATCCCTGTAGGTCCTCTTCCTGAAGTTAGCTCTTCTTTCTGAGCCTTCTCTATTATCTCTATTGATTTGCTTTGAGTTTCAGCGCTTAGCTTTAAAGCAGATGCGAACCTTGCAATATAATCAGCAGGGTTGCTTGGTAATATGTTTATTCCTAGCTCTCTTGTTACAAACCTGTAAGTTCTTCCTATCTCTTTCTTTTCTATTCCGGAAGCCTCACTTAACTCATCCAAAGTTCTTGGAACTTCATGTCTTCTGCATGCAGCATATAAGGCTCCTGCAACAACAGATTCCATGCTTCTTCCACGAACAAGCCCTCTTTGGACAGCCAAGGTGTAAATTCTTGCTGATTCTTCTTCAACTGATTTTGGAAGTTTCAAGAAAGATGATACCCTTTTAAGCTCTGCTAAAGCCAGCTTTAGGTTTCTCTCGATAGCAGTTGATATCCTATACTGCCATTTTCTTAATCTAAAGAACTTATTTTTGTCCTTTCCGCCTAATTGATAAAGATCGGCCTTTCTTCCAACTTCTGTTCCTATACCTTGGTCATATTGTGTATAGGTCATTGGAGCTCCTGTTCTTCTTCTTGAATCAGAAACATCACTCTCAAACTCTCTCCATTCCTGCGTGAAGTCAACCATCTTATCCTCTATAACAAGGCCGCAGTCTTTGCAGATTATTTCGCCTTTGTCTTTATTCCAGAATAAGTTTATTCCCCCGCATTCAGGGCACTTTTTAACCATTTCAGGACTCATAATTATCTACCCCCGACAATAATTATCATTTATTTATATTATTTATTTTGAAATATATAATAAAACATAGTTAAGTTTATAAATAAGATTAATAGGTTATATATAAACTTTTTTATTTATTCTTAAAAAAACAAAATTTATATAATAATATACTAATTTCTAAGAATATGTGTGGAATTTTATCAGTAATAAATCAAGATATAACAGAAAAAGCATTAAGAAAAGCGTTAAAAACACTAAAACACAGAGGTCCTGATGAAGAAGGCTATTATGCAGATAAAAAAAATAAGGTTTATTTGGGGCATGCAAGGCTTTCTATAATTGATCTAAATACAGGCAAACAGCCTATTTTTAATGAAACTAAAGACCTGATACTTATATCTAATGGAGAGCTATATGATTTTGAGAGAATAAGAACTTCATTAGAAAAAAAAGGGCATAATTTTTATACAAAAACAGATTCTGAAGTTATACTGCATTTATATGAAGAATATGGAATGAAATTCTTTAAATACTTAAGAGGGGAGTTTGCTTTTATAATATATGACAAAAGAAAAGGGAAAATACTTGCTGTAAGGGATAGGTTTGGAATAAAGCCATTATTTTATTCAGAGAATAAGAATAGATTTATTTTTGGCTCAGAGATAAAGACCATATTTGCAACTTTTTTGGTTGAGAGAAAGCTTGATATAAAGAAATTAAGGGATAATGTCTGTCTTGTTATGGATAATGAGAAGACATATTTCGAAGGGATAAATTATGTTCCTCCAGGAAGCTATATTTCTGTTGATTTAAAAAAAGGATTTGAGATAAAAAAATATTGGGATATTAACCTTCCAAAAAGTAAGGAAAAATCAGGATTAAAAAGTTTTAAAAAATACAAAGAAGAATTTATCAAAGAGTTTGAAAAAGCTGTAAAACTAAGGCTTAGGGCTGATGTTCCTGTTGGAATATACTTAAGCGGAGGGATAGACTCGTGTTCAATAGCCGGAACAATCTCGAAATATAAAAAATCAAAAATAAAGGCATTTTCAATAAAATTTGACAACCCTAAGTTTGATGAATCAGCAAAAGCCAAAAGGATGGCAGAAAAAATAAAAGCCGATTACTTTGAGGTAAAGGCCGACAGGGAAACGCTCTTAGAAAATTTTGAAAAATCATTATGGCACAGCGAAATACCTTCCTCAAATATGCATGGAGTTGCAAAATTCTTATTATCAAAGCTGGCACAAAAGCATGTTAAGGTTATTCTAACGGGAGAAGGAGGAGACGAGCTTTTTTTAGGTTATGATTATTTTAAAAAAAACAGCAGCTATACTTTTGCAAATGCCTATATGGGAAAGACTTTTGGCAATTTTAAGAGAAAAGAAAATTCAAACGATATTGCAAAAAAAATAGGATTTGTCCCTCTTAATGAGATGGGATTTCTTTTTTCTGCTAAAGGCCAGGAAATAATTAACTCTGTTTTCAATAAAAAACACAGGCTAATGTTGGATAAAACTCATCCTATAAATAGCCTAAAAGAAATACTTGATTTTTCTCAAATACAGGGCAGAAATCAGCTCTTAAAGAAACAATATTTTTCTATAAAAGGCATTTTAGCCCCATATATACTTGTTTGTTTAGGAGACAGGCAGGAAATGGCCCATTCAATTGAAGGAAGAACTCCACTTCTTGACCATAAGGTTTTTGAGATTGTGAAAGAGATTCCAATAAATTATAAGATAAAAAAAGATATTGAAAAATTCTTTTTTAGGGAAGCTATGAAGGACAGAGTAACACAGGAAGTTTATCAGGGCAGAAAGTGGCAGTTTATGGCTCCCACATTAAAGGTAAATAAGGGAAAAAGCAAAGCAATGGGGAAGCTAATTGATAAATACCTTTCAAAAGAATCAATAGAAGCTGCACAGGTTTTTGATTATAATTTTGTGAGGAAGCTTTTATTTCTACAGAAAATCACGTTTTTCAAAAAAAATATCAATGCAATGATAAATAATCTTCTCATGTACGTTATATCTGTTCAGATTCTGCATAAGAAATTCATATCAGATTTCGAAAAATATTGCTGAAAAATATTGCTCAAAGAATAACATTTAAATAATAATGCTTTTTCATTCATTTTATGCCGCGGTCGCATAATCTGGCATTGCGCTGGCCTTGAGTTTAAATTTGCCTTTGCAAATTTTTGGCAACCAGAAAGCCAGTTTCCTTCGGGATATCCCGGTTCAAAAGATGCAAGGTTCAAATCTTCAGTTTGAAAGTCCGGGCCGCGGCGTGACTAACTTCTATCTGTTTGAAAAATGTATTTATTGTGATAAAAGCAAAATTTAAAAATAATATAAGATTTCTGATTATATGGGTAAAAGTTTAGATGGATTAAAAGGAAAACATTTTGATACTCTTATTCATTTATTAAACAAAGAATACATAAAAAAAAATGAAAATGCTAATAGGATAGGTAATGTACATGCATATCTTTCTAACATTATAGAGAATTCTCATCTTTTCGAGTTACCTATTTGTTCTAATGGAATTTCAAATATATCTGAAAAAAGTAATGAAGAGTATAAGAAATATATTGATAATTTCTTAAATTTCTCTAGAAATAAGGGAGAATTTTTTTTAAGACCATTCGAATCGACAGGAATTGAAGATCTTGATTCTGTGGTTTTTGTTGAAAAAAAAAATTTTAGAGAATTCAGGGTAACATCTTGTTGTTATCTCAGAGAAGAAAGTTTAGGAATCGATGATATTATTACAATAAATATTGGGGATATAAATTTAGATGAACCTAAAAAAAATGGAAAGTATAATGGAAGCATAGATATGGAAGTTGGTCTTTTGTACGGATTAGTCTGGAAAGACAGAAAAAGGCTAAACTCCCCATTAAACTATGAAAAAGCAGTAGAAGATTGTTCTAACCATTTAGGTAGCGCAATGATAACATTTATAGAAGAATGTTCATTTATTCTAGACCCCAATAATTTTATTATACATAAAGAAAATACTCAAAGTTATAAAAATAAAAAAAAGAATTCAAATAAGAAAAAAACAAATATTCCATTAAGAAAAAAAATAATAAGACCTCATTACATATGTATGAATGATGAAGAAATAAAAGATTATTTTAAAAATCAAACAAATGAAACCAGACCATTGCATTTTGTAAGGGGACATATAAGGATGCTATTGTCTGATAGATATAAAAAGAACATGACTTTTGTAAAGCAACATTATAGGGGTTATGGAAACATAGAGGGTAAAAACGGATGGAATTATCACGTAATGTTAAAAGGCGATAATCCAACAGAAATAAAATTCTACAATGGGTGATCAATTCATTATAAATTTTTTATCATAACCTTTTGATCCTAGCATGTTAATAGCCTTCTTTGTATTTAATATTATTTTTCGGTATATTTTATCATCTATTTCAAATAAATTATTATATTCTAATATTTCAGAAAGTGAATTTATTGAATTAAGATCAATTTTCTTATCTTTGTATTTTTTCATTATTTTGGAAATATCTGATAATGGCCATGAATTTTCACTTACCTCATGAATTGTCTTTCTTAATTTTTTATATTTTATTGAAGCATTTTGATAGTGCCTATTTTCTATTTTCGAGCACAGAGCATCAACAGCCGCCAGCTTTAACATATCTATTTCCTTTTCCTCAAGATTCTCATCATAATTTTTGCATTTCC
>PXDW01000021.1 GCA_003564925.1 Candidatus Woesearchaeota archaeon
ACAACATTTTCTTTTTTTTCAACCTTGCCTTTTTTCTCACCTTTAGAAAAATCTTTGTTTTTTACCCTTTTCTCTATTTCATTTATTCCATTTTCATACCCAACAGGATAAGCTTTAGCCTTTACTATCTTCAATCCATTGTATTCTTTTGGGTTGTGGGAAGCGGAAACCTGCATTCCGCCATCATATTTGAAATGCGCAACAGAAAAATAGAAAGTTGGAGTGCTTGCAAGGCCAATGTCAACCACGTCAACACCCTGATTTGTAATTCCCTCAATCAATTTTTTGCTTAATGAAGGGGAAGAAAGCCTCATATCCCTTCCTACAACAATTTTTATATTTTCTTTTTTAAGCTCTTCTTTAATCATATCTGCATAAGCTCTGCCTATGTCATAAATAATCTCTTCATTCAACTGAGAAGGATAAATTCCCCTTATATCATAAGCCTTGAAGATGCTCATTCTAGATCCTTCCATTCTTTCATAGCTTTTTCATACCTCTCCAAGGTACCTGTGTCAAACCACTGCCCGGAAAATATAAAGCCATATAGCTTTCCGTCTTTTGCAAGCCTTGGAAAAACATCCTTTTCAAGCATTGATTTTCCTTCAGGTATATAATTTATAACTTCTTTTTCAAAGATGTACAATCCTGAGTTTATCAGGTTACTAGGAGCCTCATCTTTTTTCGGCTTTTCAACAAATTCAAGAATCCTATTGCCTTGTAATCTTGCTACTCCGTAAGCGCTTGGGTCTACAACAGTTGTTAATGCAATTGTTGCAACTGCTCCGCTTTCTTTATGGTTCAAATACATATCAAACAAGTCAATATCTTTTAGCTCATCAGCGTTGCATACAATAAAAGGACCATTTATAAATTCTTTTGCTAATTTTATTGGTCCTGCTGTTCCCATCGGTGTTTCTTCAATAACATAAGTAATATTTACATTGAATTTTTTTCCGTCTCCAAAATACTCCTTGAATTTTTCTGCTTTATAGCCGACGCATAGTATAATGTCTTTTATTCCGTATTTTTTGAAAAGGTCAAGAACATGTTCAAGAATTGATTTTCCATGTATTGGCATCAGTTGCTTGGGAATTTCGTTTGTTATCGGACTCAGCCTTGTTCCTAGCCCTCCTGCAAGAATAAGCGCTTTTTTCGGCCGGTTATTGCCGATAGAAGACATCAAAGCAAGTTCAATAGCATGGCTCCTGTTCTTTATTTTGTGCTTGTCTACTTTTTTGTCAATTTCTTTTATTATGTCTTTATCCAGAGTTATTGTAATTCTCTCTTTCATTTTAATTAGCCAAATGCGACAGCTATATAAATTTTTTGTTTTATATGACGAAGTATGATAAGTTGTTATAGTTAATTATTTAAGTTAACTCTAAAATCAAAATTATACAGTGGACCAATTTACAGTAACTTTTTGCCATGAATGCAATAGTATAGATGTTTTTGCTTCAAAAGAAAAAAAATGCCCGTGCTCTGGAAGCCTTAAGAGCCTGAAGTGCTTTAACAGCAAGGAAGAAGCAGAGAATTACGCAAGCTATTTGAGAGTTTTATATAAATTTTCTTGAACTATAAAAACATCTTTTAAAAGAATCTAATTCAGCAAAAATTAATCAAGTTTAGAAATCCCTTAGGTCAAACTTTGTTGCTTTTTTTATCTTTACATAAACAGTTTCCCCAAGATTATAATTGCCTTTTAGGATAACCTGCTTGTATGCATAATTTCTGGCAATCATAGTCTTGTTTTTTCCAAACTCATCAACAACAACGCTGCCTTCCCATCCAACCCATTTCTTATTTTGCTCAAGAGCTATTTCATGGAATAATCTAGTAAGTTTTCTGGTTCTTTCTTTTATATCTCTGGAAAGAATCTGCTCCATATCAGCTGCCTTTGTCTTTGAGCGGGCCCAGAACATATTGATGTTAACAGCATTCGGCTTGATCTCCCTTATCAGATTGTAGGAATCCAAAAATTCCTGCTCAGTTTCGCTGGGAAAGCCGCATATAATATCTGTGGATATTGAAATATCAGGAATTTCGCTTCTGAATCTTTTAATAATTTTTTTAAAATCCTTAACAGAGTATTTTCTTCCCATTAATTTTAGTATTCTGTTATTTCCTGATTGAACTGGAATATGCAAGAAATTGAACATTTTTTTGTTTTTGTATATCTCAATCAGTTCATCCAGGTATTTTAATGCAAAATTAGGGTTAACCATCCCAAACCTAATCTTGAAGTCTCCTTTTATTTTAACAACATCCCTTAATAATTCAATAACATTTGTGTTAATGTCTAAGCCATAGCACCCATTATCTTGAGAAGTAAGCCAAACTTCTTTTATGTTGTCTTTTATCGAGTCTCTAATCTGTTTTATTATGGCTTTTTTCTCATAAGAGAATAAATTCCCCCGGGCCTGCTTTACTTTACAATAAGTGCAGTTTCCAAGGCAGCCTTCGCAAATAGGTATTATCTCTATAACAGAATTCTTTCTTATTTTAGGCAAGTTCAGCCTTTTATTATGCTCTTTTTTTAATAGCTTAACTTTGTTGCCTTTTAAGGTTTGTTCTACAATAAAACCTATATTATTTAATTGATTTACACCAATTAAAGAGTATTTTTCTAAAATTTTTAATTCTTGGTCTGCCTGAGGTATGCATCCAGCAACAACTGTCTTTTTGCCCTTATTGTTTCTCAAAAATCTTAGAAAGCTCATTTCTGCAGGGCCTTTTACAGTGCATGTGTTAACAACTAATAAATCAGCTTTTTCCGCACTTTCAACAATATCATGCCCTTCTTTCTCAAGCAGACCTGCCATTACTTCACTATCGGAATTGTTTAGGCTACAACCAAAAGTTTTTATAAAAATATTTGCCATATCAAATAAAGAAAACTCAATAATTTATAAAAGTTATAGAATAAACGATTATAAAATAAAAGTTACGCATAACTCAGAAGAATTCAGATTTTCATTAAATTTATATACTTTTATACTTTTGAATATAAAGGGTGGTAATCATGGCTCATGAAATTGATAAAGAAAATATGGAAGCTATTCTTGATAATTTTCCTAACCAAATAAAAAAAGGAATTGAGATTTGTGGTGATTTAAGTATCAAAGGCGATTTTGATAAAATTGTTTTTTGCGGAATGGGTGGCTCTGCCTTGCCGGGAGAAAT
>PXDW01000079.1 GCA_003564925.1 Candidatus Woesearchaeota archaeon
GACTGGTGTATAAAGTAAATAAATGAAGGCAGCTCTATATTATAATCAACTCTTTTTGCTACATCCCTTGTTATCCTTGCGTGCGGGTCCTGGTCAATACCTATCCCTGTTACACTTGGTGCTTTTCCGAACATGAAAGGAAGCTGTATATGCAGGATATCAGCTATTTGCAGCAAAACAGCAGATACTTTTCCAAGGTCAACATGGCCGTAAATAGCCTCGAACATATTTATTGTTATTTTTTTAGAAACCTCATAAGTGAACTGGTAGTAAAGCTTCTCTTTCTGGGACTGTACATAGATGTCTTTAGGATTAATTCCGAGGGCAATGGCATCAGCAGTGTTTCTAACAGCTATTTCTTTTGCTGCTTCCATATTAGGTACTTTCGAATCAGGCCTGCTAACATACCCATCAATGTCGCATATGCACAGCTTGCTCTTTGCTCCCAGATTATTGAACAGAATAAATAAGTCTATGTCAACCTTATGCCCAAAGTGAAGGTCTCCAGAAGAGGCTATTCCTGTAAGCTGCAGAAACTTGCCTTTGCTTTTTATCCTTTCAGCAACTTTTTTGAAATCGCGTTCAGCAACTATTATTTTCCTATTAAAGAGGTGATGGCTGCTTAGGCCCTGATATTTAAATTCTTTTAATCCAAATTCTTTGAAGACATGCTGATAGTTGTCTATTTTGTCAGATCCCCACGGGTTTATTTTTCTCATATCTATATATGGTAAAGCTTATTATTTATAATAGTTGCTTTTTTCCTTTTGAATAGATTTAAATATGACTGTATTTTTCAAGGATAGATGGAAAATGTATACTTCTCTGAGAAAGCTGACAAAGATTCAATAAAAAAAATAGCAAAAGCAGTATTCAACGATAAGAAATTAGATGGAAAGATAGCGGTAAAGCTGCATTTCGGGGAGAAAGGAAATACAAGATATGTCCAGCCTGAAGAGATAGATCCAATATTAAAAGCTTTGGAAAATAAGGATTATTTTTTGACAGACACAAACACACTATATATAGGAAGCAGGGGAAATGATGAAGACCATCTGAAGCTGGCAAAGGAACATGGGTTTTCAGAATTAGGGGATATAAAGATAGCAGGCTCGGAAAAAGAAATAGAGATTAATAAGCCGATATTCAAAAAAGTAAAGCTTGGAAAAGAAATTGCAGAGGCAGATTCCTTATTAGTTATATCGCATTTCAAGGGGCATGTTTTGTTTGGATTCGGAGGAGCAATAAAAAATATTGGGATGGGGTGCGGCTCGAGATCCGGCAAGCTGGAGATGCATTCAGAGATAAGCCCCAGCATCAGCTCAAAGTGCAAGGCATGCGGGATATGCAAAGAGCACTGCCCTGTAAATGCAATAACCATAAAAAATGACAAGGCCAAGATCGATTCAGAAAAATGCATAGGCTGCGCTGACTGTATAGCAGTATGCCCATACCAAGCTGTTAATATTCCATGGAGCGGTACTTCAGCTTCGAACGTAAGGAAAAGGGCGGCAGAGTATGCTTTCGGCGCTTCTTTGAATAAAAAAGCAGTATACTTTAATTTCATAGTTAGAGTTACAAAGGACTGCGACTGCCTGTCTGATTCAGAAATCATAGGAAAAGACGTAGGGATTGTCGCTTCTACAGACCCTGTTGCATTGGACAAGGCAAGCTGCGACTTATGCTATAAAAAAAACGGAAAAGATGTTTTTAAGGAAAGAACAGGAAATGACGGAACAGACATCCTGGATTATGGGGAAAAAATTGGATTAGGAAATAAGGATTATAATCTTATCAGGATAGAATAAAAAGAATATCTTTATAAATAATTATTTTCTACAGTTTTTATGCTGCACGAAGAATCAATGTATTATGAAGAGCAAAATATTAATGTAGTTGTTCCTGAAGTTTCTGAAGAAGTATATAAAAAAGAAATAAAAACTGTTGATAGATATAATTATGACTTATCTGATAAGTCTGAGCTTTTCTTAAATTTTTGTTATTTCAAAAAAAAGGATAGCTCACTTTATGATATAATTTTATGCTACAAAGTTTTTTCAGACAAGCCCGAAGGTATTATCAGGTCTTCTCTAATTGTGTATGATTCGCTTGAGAAACAGGCTTTTTTAGAAAATTCAAAGCTGCCTTCTCTTACCAATTCAGTTAAAGACCTAATGCGTCCTGAAAAAGATCGTCTTTCACTTGTAGAAAAGATGATTTATAAGAACAATGGATTATTTGATGCTGTAAAAACATATCTTAAGGAAAAGGAATATTATGCAGATTCATTGCATGTGGGAACTCTTATCCATGGGCTGCTTTTTTCCCAATTAAGTTAAAACAATAAAAATTTATAAATAAAGTTTCTCTTCTGTTATCAGATGCAGCCTTTAATCATCGGCCTAGATCCCGGAACAACAACAGCTTATGCTATTTTAGATATCGATGGTGAGATAATAAAAGTAAGCTCTAAGAGAAATATCAAGCTTTGCAATATTCTTACAGATATTATTTATCATGGAAAGCCTATTCTAGTCGGAACTGATAAAGGAAAGATTCCTTCGCTTGTCAAGAAATTTTCAAACTTAACAGGAGCAATAATTGTAAGTCCTGATGAGGACCTTCTCTCTTGTGAGAAAAAGAAAAACATAAAGGCGAAAAACAGCCATGAGGCAGACGCTCTTTCCTCAGCTTTTTTTGCTTATGAGCAGAAAAAGAAATTGCTTGAAAGAATAAGCAATAAGCTTGAAAAAAAGGACAAGCTGGAGCTTAAGGATGAAGTTGTAAAGATAGTTTTCTCAAATAAGTCAAGTATCGACAGGGCCATTAAAACACTGGAAAGTTAGTTTTTTTTCTTTGAAAACTGCAGGATTATTGTTGTTATCGCAAACGCAATAAATCCAAAGCCAAGGCCCATAAACATGCCCGCAACTATATTGCCAAAAATAAATCCAAATCCAAAACCTATAAAAAGCCCTGCTGGAATAAACAAGCCGCCTGGATTTTCTTTTTTCTCCTTTTTCATATCTCAAATTAAATTCTTTAAATATATAAATATTAGTATTATTATCTTCTGATAGAAAATAGAAAGAGAATCAGGGGTTTTCTGTTTTTCCCGCATCAAGAAGAAAAGAAGTGTTTTCAAATTTATTTTCTAATATTTTATAATAAAGATACTCTTCTTTGCTTTCAAAATTATCTTTAACTTTTTCAAATTCATAATCAGATATTTTTCTTTCTGCGTAATCACTAAGAACTTCGCTCACTCCACCGCTTCCTTGCCAAAATTTTATTTTTTTCCTATATATAACATCATTTGGTAAAAGTTTTTCTGCAGCTTTTTTTAAAATCTTTTTTCCTTGCTTATCTTTGGTAAACACCTTCACTTCTACAGGCAAAGAAAAAGCGTATTCGACTAAATTCTTGTCTGAAAAAGGAATTCTTGCGTTTGTTCCATGGGCAGAGGACATCCTATCCACTCTTTGGAATGCTGTATTATGCAACGAGTTGGTTATTTTTATTAATTCTTTGCCTATATTATCTATGTCAGCCAAGTAATTATATCCTCCGAATAACTCATCTGATCCTTCTCCAGTTAAAACAAGATCAACGTGTTCGGAAGTAAGCTCTGCAACAAAATAATTTAATATAGAGCTTCTTACTAAATAAGGGTCAGATGATTCAAGCATATATACAACTTCCGGCAGGGCTTTTATTATTTCATTTTCATTCAATATTCTTTCATAATGCCTAGTTCCTAGATGCTTGGATACCTTTTTTGCGTAAGGCCTGTCGCTTGAATTTTTGGTGCCGACAAAAAAGCTGGGTATATTTTTCTTGTATTTTGAAGCGATAGCTGCTATAATGCTTGAATCCAGTCCGCCGCTAAGCCAAACACCAATATCAGCGCACATCCTCTTCTTTACAGCTGAATCAAGATGTTCATATAATCTTTTTCCGGTGAGATTTTTATCAATCTGGCAATCTTCTGAGATGTCAAAATATTTTCTAAATCCTTTTTTAGAGTCGAAATAATGGCCCGGAGGAAATTCCTTTATCTTTCCTTTGAATTCTTTCAATGCTTTCGCTTCAGAAGCAAAAATGATGCCGTTTTTCCTTTTTATATAATATAATGGCTTTATTCCCAAATGATCTCTTGCCAGTAATAGATTTTCTCCATCATATACAACCAAAGCGAACATCCCGTTAAGTTTGTCAAATTCTTTGTCTGCAGCTTTTTTTAAAATCTCCTCTGCTCCGCTTACACCATCTTCAAGATATATTTCACCATCACACACAACTATTTCATTTTTATTAAGGTAGCTGTCTTCTGAATCAGCTATAAAACTTATTTTAAATTGACCTTTTTTTATAAAATTTGATTTGCCTTTGCCCCTATGGGATAGATTATCTATCTTATCCTTTATATTTACATCAGCCTTATAAACACCTAATATTCCAGCCATATATGACTGTATATTCTTAAAATATATAAGGCTTTTTGTTAGTTGAACTGATTTTCAGAAAAAAATCGATTTTAAATGCTTATATCTCCTGAAAAGAAACCTTTTGCATTGTTTTTGTAATAATATATATAAATATTGTAAAGCTTTAAATATATATAATTTTCTTATGATTTGTTGGATGAGCGAAAAAAGAGGAATATTGCCGATTGTAACTAATGATATAGCTTATAAAGTATATCATGAAATGGAAAAAAAAGGCTCTAAAGATTTTTTATACAGCAGCTTAGAAAACATGAATGATAGTATTATAGAAGAGTTTATTTGGGATATTTTAGAAAAGGGAAATGATAATCCCAGCATATACAAGGTAATAACTCCGGAGTCTTTTGCTTTTCGCTTAGTTACAATGTATAATCTTCTTAAATACAAATCAGAAAGCGTCGGGAAAAAATTTCCAAAAGCGACCAAGAATATACTAAAAGGTATTGAGGCCGATATGTATCAGCAGAACTACAATGTAGATGACATTTTTAATCGTTTAGAAGAAGATAATCCCATCATACATACTTACATAGATTATTACAGCAAAGATATTACAAACCCATTTTTGATGTTATCTGCAAGCTCATACTTATATAAAGTGCTTGAAAGCCAAAAAGAGGCAGATATAATGAAAAAAAACATCAGATTGTGAAAGCTTTAAATATAATTTATTTATTCTGTTTTGCATGAAAAGATTATTGCCTTATGTTAAGGAAAGTAGTTATGATTTCGTAAATGATGAACTAAATGATATCCCGGACGAAGAGCAAAATACATATCTTGAAGATATCTTATTTATTATAAGTTATGAAAACAGAAAAATAGCAGATTACATATCTGATGTCCTGCCTGATTTAAGATATATCGAATCTCAATTATATGAAGCAGAAAAAGCCCTATTGGTTTATTATCTTCTTGATTTTGAGGCAATGAGTGAGAATATCATGTTGCCTAAAGTGGCTGAAGCCACTATGGATTCTGTTAATAGAGATTTTTCAAGAAGGGGCACGGATTACATAAAAGAAAAAGCATCTGAAGTTAAAGAAACTAACCCTATAATATATTGGTACTATTTAAGAGTTCCAACTAATGCTGAAGAAATAACCAAAGATGTTTATAATGGGTTGATTGTTTATAATATGCTTGAAAGGCAGGCAGAAGCAGAACTTATGAAAAAGGAATTCAAAATTGATAAGATTTTCTAAAACTTTAATTCTTAAAGAAATATACCCAGAATATAGCATCTAGGATTGTTACGTGCAGAAAGAATAATATAGAGCCGATTAAAGCAATTAAAGGAGTTGGCTTTGCTGCTGCAAATGCTATGACTAAAGCCAATGATGCAAGGGCAACTATCCCTAAAGTGATTCTTATTGCTAGCCATAAAAAATTACTCGGGTTGCTTATCATTGAAACTGTTAGAGGCATCCAGAATGCTGATGCAATTAAGATTATCGCGAGTATTAAAATATAGGCCCAGTATTTCTCTGTAACCTCTTTTGTTAAAAGATAAAAAATAAACATAAAATAACCGATAGCGGCAAGAACCATTCCAGTAGTGTAAAAAGGAATCCAGCTTTGAGGAACACCTCCCCATAATGCCTCAGCTGTCTGCTTCTTAAATCCCCATATATAACTCCCTATAACAGCTGCTCCAAATATGATATTTACTAATAGTAATGTAAGTTTTAGCACATGCATACAATTAATCAGTATGTCTGATTATAAATATTTTTCTAAGCTCACTAAATTTCTTTATAATATGGCTTAGATTCCTGCCCATAGATTAATGAATAAGCTCTGTTGATTTTTTCTTTAAAGTCTTTCTCTCTGAATGTTGAAATATTTTTAAAGGTTTTATTTGCGTATTCTGCTATTTCATCAAGCTCTTTAACAGCATCCAAATTTTCTTTATTTATCACGCCTTCATATTCCTTAGGAGAATATTTTTCAGTGTATTTCTCAACCGGGTTTTTTTTAAAGCAGTTAATTACGCATTCCTTACCTTTATATTCAAAAATAATTGTCCTTCCAAAGTATTCATTCCAATAATCAGAACTTATTCCGGTCTTTGTTATTCCAGGAATCTTTTTCATAAAATAACAAATTGAAAATTATATATAAATATTTTTGAAATTAAAGTTAATTTTATATATAATAAATGAATGCTTATGATATGGAAAAATATGATTATATTAGTGCAGGACCCGGATTTAAACATTTGAGGACATATCTTGGATTTTCGGATCTGAAAAAATTTTGTGGTTTTTTAAAAGAAAATAATATAAAGCCTTTCTGTGATTATAAGAATGATTATTCTATATATGAATGTATAAGACAGATAGAAAAAGGAGAGCCATTTCACCGAACAAAACGTAAATCAAAGATAAAAGAAAAGACTGATTCTATTTTAAATACGCTTGAATCTCTGTTGAAAGAAAAAGAACGAAAGGCTGAAGAGCTAAAAAATAAAGATAGTTTGAAATACCAAGAAAATGTAGATAAACTAAAAGAGTACAAAAACAAGTTGACAAGTCTAAAAACCTGTATAGAGGATTTGTTTTATGGAAATGGGGCAGACACGTCTAAACCCAAGTGTAATTCCTATATCAATATCTGATTTCTAAAGCTTTATATTCCTGCATAAAAAGGCCACTGGCTATATTACATAAACTTCCAACCGAGTTCTGAATATCCTTACCATAGTATTATAGAAGAAAAAATCTAAAAAGATTTTTATAATATATAACTTATCAATAAAAATATGATAGCAATCATCACATCAAAACAGGACTTGGCAGGCATTAATATAGCAGAAGAGCTAAAAAAAGAAGATTTAGAAAAGTACAATGCTGAATTATATGAGATAGATGAAAAGCCAGTTTATGCAGAAGGTATTGATAAGAAGATAAAAGCAGACTTGTTCATATTTGGGACCAAGCACTCATCCAAATCAGGAATTCCTTCTTTATCTGTCCATTCTCCTGGGAATTGGGGAAAAGCTGAGCTTGGGGGAAAAGAAAGAAAATTAGTGATTTGTCCGGCTTTTTATCTCAAAGAAGCTCTGATATTTCTGGAAAAAAATAACTCAATAAATTTTGATGTTGTTCAGGAATGCACTCATCATGGGCCGTATCTTGAAAAGCCATGCCTATTTATAGAGATTGGCTCTACAGAAGAGCAGTGGAAAAACAAACAAGCTGCTGAGATAATAGCTAAAGCGATAATGCACATCATAAAGAAAAGGCCGAAAAAATACAAAACAGCTTTTGGGATAGGCGGCCTTCACACAACCCCCAATTTCAAAAAGATTGTTTTAGAGAGTGATGTGGCTTTAGGCCATGTTTGTCCGGCATATAATCTTGAAAATCTTAATGAAGATAATATAAAAGAGGCTATAGAAAAGACAGAGCCAAAAGCCTCTTTGATAATTCTTGACTGGAAGGGCCTCAAGAAGCATAAGGAAAAGGTAAAGGCTCTAATTGAAAAAATAGAAAATGATTATGAAATTAAGAGAACATCTGATTATTAAAACAAAAAGATTTATAAAGTAAAAACCTACTTTATTTTTTTATGATTCTCAAAAAATACGAGCACAACCCCATATTAATGCCAAAAGGAAAAAGTTGGGAATCTAAGCATGTTCTTAATTGTGCAGCCTGCATACACAAAAAAAAGGTGCATATAATATATAGGGCTATAGGAAATGACAATGTATCAAGGCTCGGGCTTGCAATAAGCAAAGATGGCTACACAATAGACGAACGATTGCCGGATCCAATCTATGAGCCAAAGTACGAATTTGAAAAAAAAGGGGCTGAAGATCCGAGAGTTACGAAAATAGGGGATTATTATTATATTGTATATTCGGGTTTTTGGGATGTATTGAAAGGTGACAACAGGACAAGAATAGTCATAGCAAAAACAAAAGACTTTAAAAAATTATCATTCAAGGGGGTTGTTCTTCCCGGAGAAAACAACAAAAACGGAGCTTTATTTCCTTCAAAGATAAATGGAAAATATGTGCTAATTCACAGAAGAATGCCCTATATATGGATGGGATACTCGAAAGATATGATAAATTGGAAAGATAATAAGATATTGATGAGGGTAAGAGAAGGTAAATGGGACTGTGAAAGAGTCGGAGTTGGCCCTCCGCCGGTAAAGACAAAGCATGGATGGCTGATGGTATACCATGGTGTTGATAAGAAAAACATATACAGGCTGGGAGCAGCGCTATTAGACTCAAAAAACCCAGCAATAGTTTTGAAAAGATATGACTATCCAATATTAAGCCCCACAGAGCCCTGGGAAAAAGTGGGATTGGTTAATAATGTAGTTTTCTCATGCGGAATGGTTGAAATAAAAAATAAGTATTTTGTATATTATGGAGGAGGGGACAGCTGCATAGGCGTAGCAACAGTCGATAAGGAAGAACTGCTGGGTTTGTTAAAATGAACACAAAGATGAACATCAATATAATTGACGAAGCTTATGAAAAAGCAAAAGAAGTCATAAGGTCATGCTCAACACCTTTTGGATTATTTGCTTCCGGAGGCAAAGAAGGCTATAATGCTGTATGGGCCCGAGACTCGATGATAACAAGCTTAGGAGCAAGCCTGGAAGATGAATTCAGAATAGTCATAAAGAAAAGCATTATAACTTTAGCTGAAAACCAAAGCAAGCATGGACAGATTCCTAATGCTGTTGATAAATTCAGCAAAAGAAAAAAGCATGTTGATTTTCAAAGCATTGACTCGACTTTATGGTATATAATAGGGCATTACATATACAAAGAAAGGTATAATGACTCTTCGTTAATGAGAAAATACAGGCAATCGATTGAAAAAGCTGTTGGGTGGTTGGAATGCCAGGACATAGGGGAGTGTGGTTTGCTCGGACAGCATCCGACAACAGACTGGCAGGATGCTTTCCCACATAAATATGGGTATACAATAAACACCCAGGCATTATATTTGAAAGTCCTTAAGCTTTTGGGAAAAGACACCAAAAAACTTAAGCTTATGGCGAATGACAACACAGATACAAAGCTTTGGAACAAGGATTTTTATCTGGCATATAGGTGGAAAAACCACAACAAATACAAAGAGATAGGGGATTGGTTTGATTCTTTAGGGAACTTTATGGCTATTATTTTTGATTTGGCATCTGAATATAAGTCAAAAAAAATAATTTCCTATGTTGAAAACAAAAAAATTAACAAGCCCTATCCGGTAAAATGCATCTATCCTACAATAAGAAAAGGAAGCAAATACTGGAAAGATTATTTTAATGACTGCGATGCGAAAGATCCATGGAGTTACTCCAATGGTGGAATCTGGACATTTATAGGAGGATTTTATATTTTAGCGCTGATAAAATTAAAGAAATTCAAAAAAGCTGAGCATGAGCTGGAAAAACTTGCTGAAGCAAACCTTATTGGAAATTTCCCTGAGTGGATTCATCCAATAACAAGAGAGAATTTTGGAAAGCTTCAGGCATGGAACGCTGGCTTATATATTCTTGCCGTTAATTCTTTTAGAAACAAGAAGGTCCTGCTCTAGGCCGAGCCTTTGTTTTGTTATGTCAAGCATCTTTTTAGAAATTACATTATAGTCAAGATTCTTCATAACGTGTTTTCTTCCTTCTTCTCCCATCATTCTGCAAAGCTCTTCATCCTCAAGCAACTTTAAAGTATATTTTCTTAAGTCTTCAATATCTGCCCTGTATGCAAAAGTTTTTGGGCTGTCGAATTTTACAATTTCCTGCTTGCCAAACCCCATAGATGGATAAACCCACTCTTCATCTAATTGTACTTCTTCAGCGACTGATGCAAGAAATCCTGTTTTGTTATGCAATATAGTCTCGCCAGGCCCCATCTTGTTTATTGAAATTACTGGCTTCTGGCAAGCCATGGCCTCAACCTGTATCATTCCGAATCCTTCTATTCTTGAAGGCGCTGCATAGACATCACATGCATTAAGAAGCTGGACCATAAATTCCTGAGAAAACTCATCATCAAGAAAAATTACTTTATCCAATATTCCAAGGCTCTCAGCAAGCTCTGTTTCGTATTTCCTCCATTCATGCGAGCACTCACTCGGCCAAGCCTTGCACACATATTTCCAGTTTTTAAATTCATCATCGACCTGTGCCAAAGCCTTGAACATCTCCTGAGCGCCTTTTGATGTTACGTCTCCTCCAATAGTTAAAATCATCTTTTCATGATCTTTAACGCCAATCATATTTCGTATATGTTTTGTGAACCCGTTTACAGGCTTGAACATATTAGTGTCAATACCAATATGCATCGGAACAATCTTGCTAACATCAACCCCATCTCTTTTGTAAATGCTCCTGACCCATTCGCTTGTTGTAAACATCAGCTCTAATTTTTCAAACTCTTCATGGTAATTTGCAACCCATCCGTCTGCATTGAACCATGGAACAGTCCTAATGCCGTATTTCTGTGGATCCTGGACTATTTCTGGAACATTGCCCCAGAATCCAACTCCAAATGCAACGTCGGGTTTATAATGCTTAAGATAGAATTCTTTCTGCATGCCTTGTTTATAATGGCAAGGTACAGCATCAACACCCTGTCCAAGCAAACCTTGGTAGAGCATATGCCCTTGAAGGCTTTGCCCATCTGGTTCGGGCGGATATGCGTAAAAGACTAAACATTTCATTTTGCTTTTTCGATTTTGAACGACTCTTCCGCTTTGCAACAAAGCTCTTCAAAACTTTTTTGCGGAAAACCGTAAGTGTTTACTATCAAATCTTTCTTTTTTTGTAAGATAGCGTTGTTAATCTTTATAAATTTATCTGATTTTGCTCGCGCAACCGCGATGTTTGCACGCTTTTTGTAATCGAAGAAGAAAATTTTTTTCGCGATGAGCTGTTTCTCGCGAAACATTTTGTTAACAGCTTTGCTTACGTCTTTATGCCGCTTATGCCCGTACTCCCCGTTGTCTCCATGAGTAAAAATGTAGTCATAGCTTGACTTTGAATATTTTTTTAATCGGGAAATTACCTCTTTAATATCAATGTCTTCAAGAGTCTCGTCTTCCAGATCTGACATGAAACATCTTGCGTTGTATTCCCTGCAAACTCTCCTGAATTTGGGCGAGCGGTCTTTATCATCTTTTCTGCAAAGAGAAATAATTGTTGTATTCCAAGAATTTTTATTTTTTATCAAAGTTCCGCCCATCCAAATAGTTTCATCATCTGGATGAGCGACAACAACCAAGACTTTCTTCTTCATGCAAAGAGATGAATCTTCTTACTAAATAAATGTTTCTAAATTTATTGATGACTTAAGAAAAATATTTATAGGACTTAACCATTAAATTTCTTATGAAAGTTAAGAAATACAAAAAGAATCCGATTCTTGTTCCAGATTTCAAAAAAATCTATGAAAGTTCATCTGTTTACAATCCTTCTGCTGTAGCTTTCAAAAAAAAAGTTTACTTAATATACAGAGCTGAAGACAACCCTTATGATTATGTCTCAAGATTGTGTCTTGCTACATCTAAAGATGGATATAGCTTTAAGAGATACAAAGATAACCCGATCTTTGTCCCTAAAGGAATAAAAGAGCAAAGAGGAGTTGAAGACCCAAGGATTACAAAGATTGGCGATAAATACTATATGACCTATACAGCTTATGAAAAATTTTTAGGTAGCGATAAACATAAATTCCATTTGGCATTAGCAACCTCGAAGGATTTAATCAGATGGAAAAGGCAAGGAATAATATTCAAACAGGAAAAAGCAGGCTTAATCTATCCAAAGAAAATAAACGGCAGATATATAATGTTTTTCGGGGAGGGGTTTATAAAAACAGCAACCTCAAAGGATTTAATCAGATGGAAAAAAGACAAAAAGGTATTTCTGAAACCCAGGAAAGGTTTTTTTGACAGCAGGTTAGTTGAGGTTGGGCCTAATATCGTTGAATTAAAAGACAAGCTGCTTATGATTTACAACTCATCTGACAGCTTTAAAAGATACCAGCCAGGCTTTTTGTTTTTGGATAAAGAAAATCCAACAAAAGTTTTATATAGGAGTAATCAATCTCTAATTTATCCGGAAAAGCATTTCGAGCTTTACGGAAAAGTAAATAATGTTATATTTGTTCAGGGCTTAATAAAGCATAAAAACAAACTGCTGATATACTACGGGGGAGCTGATAAATGCATAGGCGTTGCGGAAATAAAACTTAAATAATTCTAAAATGAAAATAGCTTATCTGGGAACTTACCCGCCAAGGGAATGCGGCATCGCAACCTTTACTTATGATTTGGTTTCTTCTATAAACAAAAAATTTAATCCCAGGATAAGGGCTGAGATAATAGCAATGAATGATAATGGAAGCAGCCTTTATAATTATGGAGAAGAAGTAAGTCACCAGATAAACCAGACAGACATAGAAGATTATATCAATACAGCAAAAAAAATTAATGATGATGATGAGATTTCTGTCGTGAACCTACAGCATGAGTTTGGACTTTTCGGCGGAGAGTTTGGAGAATACATAATTCCTTTTTTAGAATCATTGAACAAGCCCGTAGTAGCTACTTTCCACAGCGTTCTTCCAAATCCGGACAAAAAGCAGAAAAAAGTTGTTAAAGCTATTGCTGACAGGACTGAAGGAATAATAGTTATGGCAGACAGGGCGATTGACATACTTAACGAAGAGTACGGCATTGACAAGAAAAAATTGCACAAAGTTCATCATGGTGTTCCTGATATAAAACCATTGACAGAAAAAGAAAAAATGAAAGAAGAGCTTCGCTTGGGAGGAAAATTCATTCTTACTACATTCGGACTGTTAAGCAAGGGCAAGGGAATTGAATACGCGATAAAAGCCCTTCCCAATATAATTAAAGAGCATCCTGAAGTTATTTATTTAGTTATAGGAGAAACGCATCCCCAAGTAAGAAAACATGAGGGAGAAGATTATAGGAATAGTTTATTAGAATTGGTTGAAAAGCTTGGATTAAAGAAAAACGTAAAATTTTACAATAAATATCTTACAATAGATGAAATAATAAAGTATCTTCAGATTGCTGATATATACATAACCCCATCTCTTGACCCAAACCAAATTGTCTCTGGAACCCTTGCATATGCATTAAGTTCTGGAACTCCTATAATCGCTACAAAATACGCTCATGCCAAAGAGCTTATAACAGAAAACAGGGGAGTTTTAGTTGATTTCAAA
>PXDW01000010.1 GCA_003564925.1 Candidatus Woesearchaeota archaeon
GCTCATCCCATAAGAGAAGGGTTCCTGAAAAGGCAAATTGCAAATAGAAAATAAAGCAAAGGATTAGAAAAGCCAATACCCAATATTTTTTTAAAAAAACTATTTTGCTATTTTTCATCAAATGTCCACCGATCATTTACAAAGTAGTTAATAAGGAAAGCGAAAGCTATTCCTGCAAAGTTTGAGTAAATATAATAAATATTGAAAAAGTGCGTTAATATAAATAGCACAGAAAGGTTTATTACAAGAGCTATTATCGAAACAAGATTATATCTTAAAAGCCTTTGAAAAAAAGAATGCCTGAATTTTCTCTTTCTCCATGTCCATGCATTGTTAAGAAGAAAATTTGTTATTATTGATGTTTCTATTGCAAAAACTGCTGACAATAAATAATATAATTCCAGATATTCTGTTAATATGTAAAGAAGGACTGTATTTACCAAAACTCCTGTAATCCCTACAATAGAAAAAGGGATAAAGTGAAGGTTTGTTCTTACTGCATGCTTTCCAAGCATCAGCAGATATTCAATCATGACCTTAAAGCTAAGCTTGCTCTTTCCTGCCTTCCTTGTTTTAAATTTAAAAGGAACTTCTTCTATCTTGAATTTTTTGTTTTGGAATAATATATCCAAAAGGATTTTATAACCTCTTCCATCTAAATTATTTTTATATTTCATAAAAACAGATTTCTTTATTCCGAAGAAACCTGACATTGGGTCTGTTATTTTTTTTGATAAGAAAGGCCTGGCAAGTATTGCTCCAATCCTGCTTGCCAATATTCTTGTTTTAGACCACCCTTCAACTGAGCCCCCTTTCCTGAATCTTGTTCCGATAACAATATCATTTTTTTTTATTTTTTCAAACATTATATTTAATTTTTTTTCATCATGCTGTCCGTCTGCATCCATAACAAAAAGATATTCCCCTTTTGCCTGAATAAAGCCGTCTATTATTGCAGAGCTAAGGCCTTTCTTGTTTATTCTTCTCAGGCAGCGAACCTTGCTATTTTTTTTGAATACTGTATCAACAATATTCCAAGTCTTATCCGGAGAATTATCATCAACAACAATAATCTCGTAGTCTTTATTTTTTACAGCACTTTTTATGCTTTTTATTGTTTTTACTATAGACTCTTTTTCATTATAAGTAGGCAAAATTATGGAAAACATATATTGCTTTTAGTCTATAAAGTATATAAAGGTTATGTTGGTTAAATTAGTTAATTACCAAAAGATTTATAAAAAAATAAGTTATTAGAATAATAATGAAAAGCGATACTGGATCTTCATTAACAAAAATTGCTGCAATTATTAGCATAGTTGTTGCGGGTTTGATTACTCTGTTTGGTCTAATTGCTGTCATGGGTGCATTGTTTTACAATGGATTTCTTAATCTAATTGGCCTGCTTCTTATTTCTATAACAATAATGTTAGTTATGGGAATTCTAATGCTTCGGGCCTCTAAAAAGATGAAAGATGCCAAAACTGTAAAACAAGGGGCTATCTGGGCAATAGTGCTGGGTGTTTTGAATATAGGACTAGTTACCGGAATACTATGTTTTATTGGCGGAATAATAGCATTGATTGATGCTGATAAGAAATAATCAAGTTATGATAAGTTCTTTTACATAATCAGGAACAACCTTTTCAACTGCTGGCTTTATATATCTATTAAATTCCGACATAAATTCTGATCCTTTATGGTTTTTAATGCTGTAATTGGAGAAATGGCAATGTGTTTTATTTTTGTTCTTTTTTGTGAATATAATTTTCATATTTTCATTAATATTGGGGTTTTTAATTGTAATTCTTAATTCTTTAATGTTTAAAATATCTCTTTCTTTATTATGTATATTCATGTAGTCAACAAAAATATTATATTCTTTATTCAAATATCTTACTGGAATCTAATATTTCTCAGAAACGCAAGTCTCTTTAACAACTCTTCCAATCTTTAAAATATCTTCTAATGATCTTTTAGTCATAAAATCAAGATGTTTTTGTAATATATAAATTTGATTATATTAGTAATCATATAGATTAAAAAATAAAGAAATTAAAATACGCGATCGTAGGTTCCTTGAATCAAATCAAGGTGATTTAATTTTTCTATATAATCTTTATACAGCTCTCTGTTTTTTTTGCTGGCTACAGGTATATTTCCTTCTTTTATGACATTCGGATCTCTGTCATATAACTTAATTACTTCATTAACAATATCTCCTAAATATAATTTTTTGTTATCTCCTGGTTGATACATTTTACCACCTTTTATATTAGTTTTTTACTATAAAATTTATATTATATATAAATATATTGCTAATCTAAATATTTCAATACAAAAAGCTTTTTAGCTCTTGACAAAGCGATACTAAAGATTTAAATAGTAATTTAATTATTTTTTTGTTATGTACAAGCTATCTCCTTCGTCCCTGAACATTTTTGTAGAATGTCCCAGGTGTTTTTGGCTGCAGTTTAATAAGGGCATAAAGAGGCCTTTGGGCATATTTCCGTCTTTGCCTTCTGGTATGGATGCTATCTTAAAGGTTTATTTTGACAAATATATGAGGAAAAAAGAGTTGCCTCCTGTTCTTGCAAATTTGAAACTGAAATTATTCGATGATGAAGCTTTGTTAAAAGAATGGAGAAGCAATTTTAAAGGAATAAGGTATGAAGATAAGAAGGGCAATATATTGCATGGTGCAGTTGACAATATTCTTGTAAATGACAAAAAGCTGATTGTTTTGGATTACAAAACAAGGGGATTTCCTTTAAAGGAAAATACTCATGAGCATTACATTTCTCAGATGAATCTCTATAATTTTCTGCTAAGAAAAAATGGCTATAAAACAGAGAATTATTCATATTTGCTGTTCTATTATCCCAATAAGGTTAATTCCAAGGGAGATGTTGTTTTTGATACAAAACTGATTAAAATAAAAACAGATGCTAAGAAAGCTGAAAAATTGTTTAATGATGCTATTGCTTGTTTGGAAGGAGAGATTCCTGAATGCTCTGATGCTTGTGAGTATTGTAAATATGCAAATGGTTTTCAATAAATTTTATCATGATGATCGTAGTCTAATACTGTAATAATTTTATCTTTTTTATTTACTCCATA
>PXDW01000027.1 GCA_003564925.1 Candidatus Woesearchaeota archaeon
GGTAGAAAACAATATAGCTGGAATACTAATCACTCCAGAAGAACGAAAAGATGGAACAAAAAAAGAAATATTAAAAGGCGCCCCACAAAAGCCTTATGAATCAGCACTCGCAATGAGAGAACACAATACTGACTCTTTTGATAATAAAGCACATGAGTGGTTATTTACAGAACTTACAAAAGATTCAAAAGAAAAAATATTGGATGAACTACTAAATGATTATGATCAAATAGATAAACGTTTTAATTACTTAAAACAAATTGATTCTGTTATTAAATATGAAGATGATAAAGAAAATAGAAATCTTGTTTATAATTTTATTTCAAGAATAAACGGCTCTCTACAAAACAAAGAAATAAAACTTGAGGAGATTCCAATAGAAGAGAATTACTTCGATAAAGAATTAACAATATACAAAGATATACTAAAAAATATCTTATACAACGAAAACAACAACTCCCAAGTATATGAATCAATTCTTGCTGGAGCATTAAATTCTGCAGAAACAGAAGAAGAATCAATAAATCTTCTTTATAATATAGCCCACGCTGCATTAGATAGTTATGATGAGGAAACAATCAGATACACTCTAAGAGTCCTAACTTGCAATACTCCATTATTATCCCAAGACTCAAATGTAATGAGAAATTCTATGAAAGGCCTTGTCTCAGAAGATGATGAAATTGTTAAAAAATCTTTTGAATTAGAATTATTTAAAGGATTACAAGTTTTTTATCTCTCTCCAAAAGAGCAAAGAAAAGCACTTGCTATTTTTAAATCTTTTAAAAACAGTACTTTTCTTACAAATCACATAAATGCTGCATATAAAAAAAATCCAAAAAGAATTGGAAAAATACTTAATTTTATAGGAAGATTAGGAGAGACGGATGAAAATGGATATGTTGGATTTAATACTGAAAATGTAGAAGGTTTCCCAGAGGCATTAACCCTTCGCAATCAAGGCCCCCTATTTGAGCTCACACACGAGTTAATTGCCAAATTTGCACCTGATGAAGACACCACTGTTGTTACAATACCGAATCTTGGTTGTTATAACCCTAAAGTTGATAAAGAGAAAGATTTTATTGAAATAAGAGAAACAATTAGTCAACATATAAAACAAAATCCCTTTGAAAGAGAGTTAAGAGATCCAGAAAAAGCCTCTATTATATCTTTCTTAAGAGATGAATTAAAATCCGGAAAACAAATTAAACACTTAGAAGGGTTAAGAAAAAGTTTCCAAAAAAGCTTAAAAGAAGATTTTAGACGATCCTTAAGCCCAAGAGGAAACAAAATAATTATAACCGATAAAAAGCTTAAAGAGTACGGATACCAAGACTTGACCTTTTATAATTCAAAAAAAATGGAATTTCTTGAAAAGGGAGAAACCATGGTTGTTGTAAATATAGGAGGTCCTAAAATGAGCTTTATTCTTGATAAGGATTACAATCTATTACATCCTATAAGAAGAAAAAGTCTTTCAAAGTCCTTAGAAAATGTTGAGCATTTTGATGAGCTATTTTTTGAAACATGGATAATTGGACACCTTGAAGAGTTAGTATGTAAAGAAGCTGAAGAATTCACCAGAGAAAATTTACCTCCATCCATTAACAAAGAGTTTAAAAAAGGATACATTGCGAGAGTCGGACATTTAAGAAAAATAAATAGGTTGGATTTTAGACCATCACAAAAACAAATTAACCTAGCAATGGAAGAACAAGAGTGGGGTCTTACTGAAATTAACAAAAGAAGAGTTGAGGCAGAGCAATATCCTGTAACATACGTTAGACAGTCAAGAGCTAAAAACTCACAAGGTAGTAAACCAATTCTTTTTTATGCGGATTCAGCTACTAAAGAACTTCGTACAAATAACTAAGTATATATTCTTTTTAATAATTTTCACTTCTACTGTGATAAAATAACGATATGATTAATAAAGATAGTGATAAAAAAGTTTTAGTTGCTATGAGTGGTGGAGTAGATAGCTCTGTTTCTGCCGCACTTTTAAAAGAACAAGGATATGATGTAATTGGTGCAACAATGCAAATCTGGCAAAATGAAAGTCAAGAAGAAAGAGAGGGATCCTGTTGCTCTCTTACAGCAGTAAATGATGCAAGAAGAGTTGCAGATAAGTTAGAAATTCCTTTTTATGTCTTAAATTTTAGAGATATATTTAAAGAAAAAGTAATAGAATACTTTATAGAGGAATACAAAGAGGGTAGAACTCCAAATCCATGTATTATGTGTAATAAGATTATTAAGTTTGAAGTGCTTTTAAAGAAAGCTCTATCTATGGGAATCGATTACATTGCCACTGGACATTATGCACAAATAGAATTAAAAAATGGTAGATACCTACTTAAAAAGGGAGTTAGTCAATCAAAAGATCAATCATATGCATTATACAATCTAACTCAAGATCAGTTAGCAAAAACACTTTTTCCATTAGGTTCATATGAAAAAGAAAAGGTTAGAGAAATGGCTAAGAAATATAATTTAGATGTCGCAGAAAAACCAGATAGTCAAGAAATCTGTTTTATAGAAGATAACAATTATCGAAATTTAATATCAACTCACAAAGATATTGTAATGAAAGGAGATATCATAGATGGTAAAGGGAATGTTTTAGGAAAACATGATGGTTACTTTAACTATACATTGGGACAAAGAAAAGGTTTACGCATATCAACTAAAAATCCTCTATATGTAATTAAGTTAGACCCAGTAAAAAATCATGTTATAGTAGGATATGAGGACGAAACTTTATCTAAAAAATTAATTGCAAGAGACTTAAATTGGATAGCTTTTGACAATCTAGAAAAAGAGATAAGAGTTCAAGCCAAAATTAGATATGGTGCTAAACAAAAGCCTGCGATTGTTAAACCTTTAGAAGAAGACACTGTAAAAGTTGATTTTGATAATCCACAAAGAGCAATTACTCCAGGACAATCGATTGTATTTTATGATAATGACATTGTATTAGGTGGTGGAATAATACAGTAATTTTTCCTCTAGAAAGAGATTTTTCAGGATTAATTCGACTGTATACAAAAAAACAATTATAATCTAATATATGCTGTTTATTTAAATTATTTTTTCTCATCATGAATAAAGAACTAC
>PXDW01000019.1 GCA_003564925.1 Candidatus Woesearchaeota archaeon
AGGGCGCAAGATGTCGGCCTCTGACCCGGACACAGCAATATTTTTAAAAGACTCTGAAAAGGAAGTAAAGAGAAAGATAGGCAATTCCTTTACAGGAGGAAGAGACACTTTGCAGGAGCAGAGAGAGAAAGGGGGAAACCCAGATATATGCAAAGTATATGAAATGCTTAGGTTCCATAATCCGGATGATAAGTTTATGGAAGAAACATATAAAAACTGCAGAAGCGGAAAGCTGCTTTGCGGAGAATGCAAGCAGAACTGCATAAGATTTCTTAATGATTTTTTGAAAGAGCACCAGGAGAAGCATAAGAAAGCCCTGCCTATTGCAAGAAAAATAGTTTATGGTTAGTGGTTTTTTGGCAAAAAACTAATATCTTAAGATATAGAAATCTGCTATTTGGAATAAAAAAATTTAAATAGCTTAGATTCTTACCTTATTTCATGTCTTTAGATGATGCAATAAAAACAGATGTAATTGAGGATTTAAAAAACAATAGTATTCTTATATTAAATGAATATGCGATAATAAATAATGAAACCTTAACTTTATTATACAAAAATAAAATAATTGATGATTCTTTAATTGAAAAAGTATTGGAAGAAGCTGTTTTTAGGCAGGCGAGAGTAGATTATGATAAGATGATTGCCAAAAAAAGACCAAATGCCATTTATGCAGATCATGCAGGAATGCCAGAATACCTTGCTTATGCTTTAGATAAAGGCATATTCTCTAAAAAAGAGATTGAACAAATTCCTTTTGATCATGGATATACTGCTGAAACATTTATTAAGCACTATAATAGAGAAGATTTAATTTCAAATTTGAGAAAAAATCTCCTAAATCCGAAACCTATTCCTGTACTTGAATACGGCTGTGATTTATGTTGAGGTTTCTTTCCTTATAAAAATAGGATGTATTTATTTTGGCATATTGTCTCGGGAATAAACCCCTATATTTTTTTATTGGTTTGAGTAGATAAATTGTAGATGAAAAATTGTTCTAAGCTGACTTTTGAAAAAAGCGCTAGAAGAATCTCAAGCAGTTGCAAAATTTGTGTTCCTTGATTTTGTAAAATTATGTCCTAAATCTATTGTTAAAGGGATTGTAATATCTTTTTCTGTTTTTTTGAATTGCATTACCAAGTAGATGTATATATATTTTGGCTTATATGTTACAACCATAGATGCTTTTTTTAATTCTTTTAACTGATCTTCAGAAAGTTTTAAGTTTTTAGATGCATTCAATATTTCAATCCCAGCCACAAAGTTGCTCATATCTATGTCTATTATGAAATCACCTATATCTATTGATGCCTTTACCTTTTTTCCTTTAGATAAATAAAGCACATCTCCTTCTTCATCATAATCTATAATTGTATTGACTTTTGCCATTTTCTATTAGTATTCCAGGACGTGATTATATATAAATTTTTCTTTATGATTACAATAATAACTACTAAGTTTCTTGCAAAGGGATATAAAGAATATTTCTTTAGTGATTATAGAAATATTTATATAGTATAAAAGACTACACTATTGTAGTCACCTTTGGTGATTAAAATATTTTTCAAAAGGATAAGTAAAAGCGAGCATTATAAAGAAAAGCACGAACATCAGGTTCCCTGGAGCAAAGTTATTGAACTGATATTTACTATTAAGGATAAAAGAAGAAAAGGGAACAAAATACAGATTGAGAATGATAGGTTTTATATTTTATGTGAGATTGATAATGAAGAATTGATTGTTATTAATGCAAAAAGAAAATGAAGCTTAAAAAATCAAGTAAGCGTGAAAAGAAATCTGAAGGATATAAGACATGCCCCAGATGCAAGCATCAAATAAAGGAAGTTGAGGTAAAGATACAGGACGCTGAAAGCCCTGTAAAAAGCTATCAGTGCAGTAAGTGCGGTTATTTTGATTTTGAGGATAGCTCAATAAAGAATGCTATAGATGAGATAAAGAATAAGGAGATGGCTTTGAAAATGAGCCATAAGATAGTCAAGCTTTCAAAAGATAGGTTGGGCATGTATTTTAATAAGCATATTATTAATAGCTTGGATTTGAAAGCTGGCGAAGAGATTGAGATTTCTGTGCCTGACAAGAAGCACATTGTCTTGAAGCTGAGTTAGTTGCCAAAATTGCCTAACTTTCTAATAATTTTCGCACCTGGAGCATAAACTCTTTTGCTCTTTTTAAGGAAGTTTCTGTTTTTGAAACTTTAATCTCTTCAGGTGTATTATACTGTATTAAGCTTCTTTTCTTTCTTTCATAGTCCAAAGATTCAATCAATTCATCTGATTTAATCTTGGCTAATGCTTCGTCTCTTATATCTTCATAATATTCTATTAATGATTTTGTTAGTTTCACTCTTGAAAAGACTATTAATGCGTCTGCTGTTACTTTATGAGATATTTTATCCCCTACCTTATATCCCATTTTGTATAATAAAGCATTGGCTAAATAAAACATTGAATAGTATGAAGCAACAATAATCCACAAATTTGATTTTTTATTGTTGTATAGAAAACTGGCAGTTTCTAAACTCTCCTGTGCATTTCTCCTTAGTATTTTGTAAATATTTTCATTGAATTCTGACTTTCTTAATAGGCCTTCCTTTAAGTAATCATTAACATTTTCTTCTGCTTGTTTTATCCTTTTTTCACTTAACATTTTCTATCAATCTATAGTAGTCCTCTATTCCAATCAAGATAATATTATTTTTAAATGCTTCTGCAACAACATTGAACTCTTTTGTTCTAAGCATTTTTATAAAATCTTCAAAATTTGTAAAGCTTGGATGTATTTTTAAGGGAAATGTATTTAATTTTTCGTGGATTTGATTTTCTCTTTTTTCTTCGCAAATAATTAAAAGATCAATATCAGAGTGTTTATCTGCCTTTTCTTTTGCATAAGAGCCGAATAATAAGGTAATGAATGGAAAGTTTAGTTTTGCCAGCTGATTATGCAGTATTAAGAAATCTTTTTTTTTGAATAAATCCTTTCTTCTTTCATATTCAGCTTCAAATACCTTATTGTTAAACTTATCTGCAAATTTGCATATTTTTGTATTGCCTGTTTTTGTTACTTTAATAAG